>NZ_DAMDAY010000025.1:0-40519 GCF_032093475.1 Lysinibacillus sp.
TTACTTAAAACTTTATTGATTACGTTTTGCTTGTTCAGTTTTCAAGGTTCATGTTTTGCTTTATTTTAGCGTGTCACCGTGGCGACTTGTATAATACTACACCCTTATTTTTAAAAGGTCAACACTTTTTCTAAAAAAAAATTAAGTTTTTTCTCAAAGCAGGAAAACTTCCTATATTAATAACATAAAATATTTTGGCTAATAAAGATGTTTTCACTAGCTGTTGTATTTTATTTTAGCATATCCCTCGATAATAATTTAGTAGTTTTTTTTAGAACTATAATCAAAATAATTGAATATTAAAATTGAGTTTTCAACCTAAAGATAGACTAAAAAAAGTTGAGACTTTCTCTATGTTCTTTTTCATTTACATTTATGACGGACGAAACATCAAATCTACTCCACGTGATCAATTAGAAAAGAATCGAGAAGTACTTCTCGATTCCTTTAGATGGATAGCCTGAGATTTTAAAATGGGAAAAAGAATGGGATGGCTACCATCATGACAATGAACATAACAATTTGTAATGGAACCCCTATTCTGACAAAGTCCATAAATTTATAGCCCCCTGCTGTCATTACTAGTGCATTTGTTGGGGAAGCAATTGGTGTAGCAAATGCCATACTTGCGGCTACCGCAACTGCAATCATAAATGTTGTGGGACTTACATCCATTGCAATGGCGGCACTCATGGCAATCGGCGCAAACAATACTGCAGTTGCTGTATTACTAATAAATTGACCAAATACAGCAGTTAAAATATAAACACCTATTAGTACACCATAAGGTCCGAAATCGCCTAGAGCATTGATGATCCCATCAGATAAAATAGCCATGCCTCCTGTTTTTTCTAATGCTGTCGCCATTGGCAGCATAGCAGCTACAAGCACGATACTTTCAAAATTCATATTGCTATAGGCATCTTCCATGTTTCTTAAACAACCCGTCAATATCATTAGGACAGCACCAATCATGACCGAGATGACAGCAGGAAAAATTTCGAATGCCATCAAAAAAATCATGAACAACATAATAATACCTGCAATACCAGCTTTGCCTGTAGCCGCTGCTACACTTGCATGTTCCTTAGGCTGACCGACAACCACAACATCCTGGGTCTCTCTTGCTAACAAAAGAATTTCATCCCATGCTCCTTGCACTAATATCGCATCTCCAAATTTCAATTTATGTGAAACCATATCTTGGAGCTTATAGCCACCTCTACGATTAATACCAATGATATTTAAGTTATATTTTTCTCGGAATCCAAGAGAGCTGACCGTTTCATTGATAAAGCTTGAATTAGGTGTGAGCAATACTTCTGCAATACCAAGATGTTTCGATACTAGTTCGTCGGCTTCTCCTTCTACTAATCCTTGCATCTCAAGCTGATAATCCTCAACAAACCGACGAATATCCTCTTCTTCACCTTGAACATATAGCTCGTCTTTTGCATGTATAACACTTGTTGGACCAGCCATTTCTTGATAAGTCATCGGTAATAAGTTAATGCCCTCCTGAGATTTACGATGAATTTTCATCATACAAAGCATATACGTAGCTGGCAGTTTTAATTCTGCTAAAGATGTTTCAATAATAGGTGATTCATCAGGAACAGAGATTTTAAATAGGCGATTATTTAAATCATATTGCTTAATAATTTTCTTAGGTGAAAGTTTATACCCCTCATTTGTCTGAGTTCGATTACGATCCTTTGGTAACAAAATATTACGCACAAGTACTAAGTAAGTTATCCCCGCAATCATCCCGATAATACCAATAGGGGTCACTTCAAAAAAGCCAAGTTTATGATAGCCTCGGTCGACCAATAACTGACTAACGATTAAATTTGTTGGTGATGCAATCAAAGTCATCAGCCCAGAAAGACTTGCTACATATGAAAGTGGTAGAAGAAATTTAGAAGGGCTGACTTTCATACTAATTGCTATACTCACGACTATCGGCATCATTAGTGCTACAGTACCGGTATTACTCATAAAGGCACCGACTGATCCTACAATAATAAGCAGTAACACAAATAGTTTTAGCTCACTATTACCAGACCACTTAAGTAAAAGTTGCCCTGCCATTCCTGCAAGTCCTGTCCGTAAAATTCCTGCACCCACGACAAATAACCCTGCAATCATTAAAACGACAGAGTTAGAAAAACCAGCTAATGCCTCGGCCGGCGTTAAAATATTCGTAATGACAAATGCTAGAAGTGACACAATTGCTACAAGATCTGCCCGTACTTTATTGGTCACAAATGCGAAAATCGTTACTCCTAAAATAAGAAATGTTAATGTAAGTTGCACATCCATGAATTCCTTTCTAACATTAATCATTATAATTATTACCAGCAAAAAGATTGTATGTTATTGCTCTTTTTATTATAGCTTACCTAGAGGAGCATATGATAAAATTCACCATCTTTTCAAAATTAAAAAAGTGTGGCACCTATCCACACTTTTAACCGTACTTTACTATTTTTGATAAAGATGATGTTCTTTAATATAGTCGTAACATGCATTAGGCAAGAGGTATCTTGGTTCTCCCCGCATAGCAAATTCTTCTCGAATATAGGTAGAACTAATTTCCATCGCTAGCCCTTTATCGATTAGATGGAATCTACCATCATCATGATTCCTTAATATAGGAGAACGACTAATCGTGGACAGCATATCAATGCCATGTCTTGCCATTACAATAAATTTATTTTCTGCTACTAATGCGTCGCCTTTTTTCCACAGCCCTGCACCAATATCCACTAATAAATCAGCCCCCATGATAAAATGGACTTCATCATCTGGATGTTTTTCTCTAAAGTATTTCATCGTGTCATATGTGTAGATGTTCCAGCCTTCTTGGTCCATCTCATAGGAATCTGCAATAAAACGATCGTCCTTAGCAATAGCGAGCTGTAGCATATTCCAACGATGAATATCAGCGGTTTTTATCGTTTTATCTTTGCGTTTATTTGAGCATGGCAAAAAGATAACTTTATCTAATTTACAGCGGTGTGCGACCGTACTTGCTGTCCAAAGATGAACATTGGTAATAGGGTCAAAAGATGAACCATAAATACCTATCCTCGCCATTTTATCTACCTCCTGCTGTTTCCTTGTGAGATTTTTTCTTTAATTGTCTGTATGCTTGCCATTTTATTGTCCCAGCAAGCTTGACTTAAATCGACTGGATACTCTTCTGGATTCATTGTTCGTTTGTACTCACACCAGAGCAAACGTAAATTTTCCTTCGCATATGCTTGAATTTCTTGAAGAGTCGGTTCCTCATAAATCACTTTTCCCTTTTCGACAATACTTTCATGTAACTCTTTTGCTGAAAAATTCGTAACAAATTTACTAATATACGTATGAATAGGGTGGAACATTTTTAATCTTTCTTCTTGTTCTATGTTTTCTTCATCTAATGCAATATAGTCCCCTTCAGCATGACCATTCTCATTATTAATAATACGGTAAACACGTTTACGCCCTGGTGTAGTTACTTTCTCAGGATTTGCTGAAATTTTAATGGTGTCAACCATTTCTCCCCTCTCATCTTCAATAGAAACCAATTTGTATACTCCACCAAGAGCAGCTTGATCGTAGGCTGTAATTAGCTTTGTTCCGATGCCCCATGCATCGATTCGCGCACCTTGCGATTTTAAATGCATGATTGTATATTCGTCCAAATCATTCGAAGCCATAATTTTAGCTTCTGTAAACCCTGCTTCATCTAGCATTTTTCTTGCCTCTTTTGAAAGGTAGGCTAAATCGCCACTGTCTAAACGAATACCAACAAAATTAATCTGATCTCCAAGCTCCTTTGCCACACGAATAGCATTAGGAACGCCTGAACGTAGCGTGTCATAAGTATCTACTAAGAAAACGCAGTCTTTATGAGCTGCTGCATATTTTTTAAAAGCAGTATACTCATCTCGATAGGTTTGAATCATTGCATGGGCATGAGTTCCTGACACAGGAATACCGAACAATTTCCCCGCTCTCACATTACTTGTTGCAGAAAATCCACCTATAAAAGCAGCCCGAGTACCCCAAATTGCAGCATCAAATTCATGTGCACGTCGAGTGCCGAACTCCATAACAATATCCTCACCTGTCACTTGCTTGATACGTGAAGCCTTTGTGGCGATGAGCGTTTGGTAGTTCACAATATTTAACAAAGGGGTTTCGATTAATTGGGCCTCTGCCAATGGTGCTTCAATTCGCAGGATAGGTTCATTGGCGAAGACAAGTTCACCCTCTTTCATTCCCTTTATGCTTCCTGTAAACTTAAGCTCCTGCAGATATTGAAGAAAATCCTCTGGATATTTCCCCTCTTCTCGTAAATATTGAATATCACTTTGGGAAAATCTAAAGTTATTAATAAAATCGATCACTTTTTTCAAACCAGCAAATACCGCATAGCCATTGCCAAATGGAAGTTTTCTAAAATATAGCTCAAAAACAGCTTTTCGTTGTTGAACACCATCTTGCCAATAAGCTTGAACCATATTAATTTGATATAAATCTGTGTGTAACATGAAGCTATCGTCTGCATATTTCATGTTTTCTCCTCCATCCCTTATTGTCAAATAATAGTGGCACCGAGCGTGTGCTCGAAATGCCCTAACGCCCACTCATGTCCTGCTTGGTTAAAGGAGGCAACAGCATCTTTATGAATGACAATATCGAACCCTTTATTATAAGCATCTACTGCTGTATGAAGAACACAGATATCTGTACAAACGCCGATTAAGTGAAGCTCAGTAATTCCTCTTTCACGTAATTTCAATTCTAAATCTGTTCCTGCAAAAGCAGAGTAGCGTGTTTTATCCATGTAATAGACGCAATCCTGCTCTTTATTTGCCTCATATAGTTGCTTTAATGCACCATATAAATTTCTACCTTCTGTATTTCGAATATTATGTGGTGGGAATAGCTTTGTTTCTGGATGGTAGACATCCCCCTGTTCATGAACATCTATCGCAAAAACTGTAAAATCACCGTTCTTAATAAAATCCTTTGTTAATTCAACATTTGTATGTTCGAGTAACTGCCCAGGCTCTCCACAAGTAAGAGCTCCATCTGTCGCTACAAAATCCACTGTATAATCAATATTAATTAATGCACGTTTTTTCATCATCGTCTCATCACTCCACTTTATTAATTAGTAATATTAAAATTACAAATTACTTCATTTAAAACAATCAGGAAAGATGGCTCTTTCCTAATGATAGATGGACTCCACTATTTCAAAATCAGTGAATGTATAAAGTTGTGAAGGCCTAAATGAATTGCGTTTCGTTTTCTTCGGTTTACCTTCCTCATCTAACACTTTTTGGATAAAAGGTAATTTAGGTGCTTTTGTAAAAAATACTGAATCATTTGAAATTCGAGGATCTTCTCCAACTGTCAGGAGCACCCTCTGTAATTCAGATAAAGTAAACTCTTGTGGTAAAAAGTTTTTGGCAACTGTCGTTTGTATCATATCCCTTTTAATAAATTCCAACGCATCTGTAATAATTCTTCGATGATCGAAAGCTAACTGTAGCGAAAATACATTTTCTATATCAAATAACTGTACATCATCAGCATCATCATTAGCTTGGCGTTGCTCTATATATGTCTCAGGAACAATTGCATAAAACGCATTCGATATCATCCAACCACGTGGATCTCGATCGATTTCATCATAAACACCAAAATGTTGTACATGTAAACCTTCTACATTTGTTTCTTCTTTTAATTCTCTTCTAGCAGCGATATATGCTGTTTCCTTTTGAACAGCATCTACAAATCCTCCTGGAAGTGCCCATTTTCCCCCTTCAATATTCTGGTTTCCTTCAGCATCTTTTGCCGCACGCTTAATTAACATAATCTTCAGTGTCATTTGAGGAGGTGCTTTTTCTTCTATTTTCTCTGACGTAATTGTAAAAATAGCAATATCCGCTGTATACCCATCAGGTGTTTGATATTTTGAAGAATCATAATTCGCAAGCACTTCTTCTTCAGTATGAAATTTTTTCATTGAGTAACCCCTTCAATCAATAACAAGGTTTTAGTAATTTGTAATTCATGAATTACTATTTAAATTGATTATAATCTTTTACCAAAGTAATTGCAACCTATATATAAAAAAAGCATAAATAAAGCTTTCTAGCCTTATTTATGCCCATAATATTATTGATCTTTCAGCAGAATTCCATTTTGCACAACAACTTGACCATTTTTGATGACCGTATGTGTATGGTTCATACCGTAGAAGTATTGTAATTGCTTGTAATTAGCAACATCTAGAATCACAACGTCCGCTTTTTTGTCCGCTTCAAGGGACCCTATTTGTTCGCCCCGATTCAGTGCATAAGCCGCATTAATCGTTGTAGCTGTTAATACTTCCTCCAATGTCATACCCATATGCATACAAGCTAAATTCATAATAAATGGTAGACTCATTGTCGGAGATGATCCAGGATTAAAGTCCGTTGAGATTGCTACGGGCACCCCTTCATCAATCATTAGGCGTCCTCTTGCAAATGGTGCCCGTAAGAAGAATGCTGTTCCCGGTAGCAAGACAGCAATTGTACCTGCTTCAGCCATTTTTTTAATACCTTCATCCGATGCCACTAACAAATGCTCTGCCGAAATTGCCCCTACTTCCGCAGCAAGCTCTGCACCTTTATATGGCTCGATTTCATCAGCATGTATTTTCGGGGTTAAACCAAGTGCTTTCCCCGCTTCTAAAATTCGTTGAGATTGCTCTGGTGTGAATACACCTTTTTCACAAAATACATCATTAAATTCAGCTAGTTCTAGCTCGGCCACTTTAGGTAACATATCCTTGATGACGACATCAACAAATTCATCCTCACGACCTTTATAGTCTCGCGGTACTGCATGCGCTCCCATAAATGTACTCACGACATCAATGTCATGTGTAGCTTGTAATTGTTTTGCTACCTCCAGCTGCTTCTTTTCTGTTTCCCAATCCAAGCCATAGCCTGATTTCGCTTCAACTGTTGTCACACCATGCTTTAAAAATACATCTAAGTGTTGCATCGTTTTTTCATATAAATCTTCAATGCTAGTTTCCCGTGTACGTTTAGTTGTAGCGTGAATGCCACCACCAGCATTCATAATTTCCATGTAGGTAGAACCATTAAGTCGCATATTAAACTCTTGTTCACGAGTCCCACCATGTACTAAATGTGTATGACAATCAACTAACCCTGGCATAACTATCTTACCTGAAGCATCAATAGTCTCCGCATTCTTTACTAAATCAGGAAAGTCTACCTCTAGTTGATCCAAAGCTCCAACAGCAACAATATGATCTGCCTCAATAAGAACAGAGCCGTTTTCTACCACTGCAATTTCACGCATTTGTTCCTTCGTACGCGGACCTTGTATGTTACTTTTTAATGTAATCACTTCATTGGCATTCTTTATTAAAATGGTCACTTCACATCACCCTTTAACATTGGTATATGCACACCTTTGTTTTTCGCTGTATTAATAGCAATGTCATAGCCTGCATCTGCATGACGAACAACGCCCATCCCTGGATCTGAAACTAATACACGTGCAATTTTTTCTGCAGCAAGCTCAGATCCATCTGCTACTAGCACTTGGCCTGCATGTTGGGAATAACCCATTCCAACACCACCACCATGGTGTACACTTACCCAGCTTGCACCACTCGCTGTATTGACAAGAGCATTTAAAATTGGCCAATCGGATACTGCATCCGAACCATCCAACATTCCTTCTGTTTCACGGTTTGGCGATGCCACTGAACCTGAATCTAAATGATCACGGCCAAAGACAATTGGCGCTGATAATTCACCATTGGCAACCATTTCATTTACTTTTAATGCAAAACGGTGGCGATCACCATAGCCTAACCAACAAATACGTGCAGGTAAGCCTTGCCATTTAACCATTTTTTGCGCCATATCAATCCAGTTAACAAGGCCTTCATCTTCAGCGAACATCTCTTTCGCAAGTGCATCTGTTTTATAAATATCCT
Source organism: Lysinibacillus sp. (assembly GCF_032093475.1). NCBI lineage: Bacteria > Bacillati > Bacillota > Bacilli > Caryophanales > Bacillaceae > Lysinibacillus > Lysinibacillus sp. The sequence continues at coordinate 8,033 of NZ_DAMDAY010000025.1, forward strand.
CTGGGTCTCCTGAAAGAGCCGCCCAACGGAATGGACCCTTGCCTTCACAGAACAATGGACGAATATATGCTGGTACAAAGCCTGGGAAATCAAAGGCATTTGTTACACCCATCTCTTTAGCGTATGCACGAATGTTATTACCATAATCAAATACTTCAGCGCCCGCTTCTTGGAACTCTAGCATTGTCCGCACATGTTCTGCCATTGTTTCTTTCGATTTTCGTTCATATGTTTTAACATCTGATTTACGCAGTTCTAGTGCTTCTTCAAATGTCATGCCGTTTGGTACATAGCCATTAATAGGGTCATGTGCAGATGTCTGATCTGTTACAAAGTCTGGAATAATCCCTCGATTTAGCAGTTCACGATTGACGTCTGCACAGTTACCAACAAGACCAATTGATGCAGGCTCTTTTTGGTCACGTAATTTATTCACTAAGGCAATTGCTTCGTCCACCGTTTCCACAATGTAATCACAGTAACCTTCTTTAATTTTACGTTCAATGCGTGCACGTTCTACTTCAACAACTAGAATTACAGCTCCTGCCATTTTTCCAGCTAATGGCTGTGCACCACTCATGCCACCCATACCACCTGTAAGGATGAATTTACCACGTAAATCCGCAGTGCCAAATACTTTTTTCCCTGCTTCAACAAACGATAAATAAGTACCTTGTAAAATACCTTGAGCACCAATATAAATCCAGCTTCCTGCAGTCATTTGACCATACATCATTAAATCTCTATCTTCTAATTCATAGAAATGATCCCAATTTGCCCATGCAGGAACAAGGTTTGAATTGGCAATTAATACACGTGGGGAATGCTCGTGTGTACGGAAAACAGCTACTGGCTTCCCAGATTGAATGAGCAATGTTTCATCATTTTCTAATTCTTTTAAAGAAGCAATAATTTGTTCATAGCTCTCCCAGTTACGGGCAGCCTTACCAATACCTCCATAAACAATCAGTTCATCCGGGTTTTCTGCAACCTCTGGGTCCAAATTGTTCATTAGCATACGCATAGCTGCTTCTTGTGTCCAACCCTTACATGTTAGTTCATTTCCACGTGGTGCACGAATTTCTGTTTTGAATACCATACAAAACACTCTCCTTTAAAATAGTAAAAATGCTATAGGTGTTACGATAATTAAAGTTAATACGACACGCTCAAACCAAATCAGTAAAATTTGACGCAACGTCAATGGAATTTCAGATGATAAAATTAGTGGAATAACGGCTGAGAAGAACAATATAGCCGAAATGGATACTACTGCTACAATAAATTTTGTTACGAGTGGTGCTTGTGTCACGACAAGTGCTGGTAAAAATACCTCTGCAAGCGATAAAGATAGTGCCTTGGCTGCTAAAAATGGCTCTGGAATTTGTAGTACGTAAGTGAAAGGTACAAAAATATAAGCTAACCAATCAAAAATAGGCGTGTACGTCGCAAGAACCAATCCAAGTAAACCTATTGATAGAATAGAAGGAATAACACCCATTGCCATAATGAAACCATCCTTCAAATTCATCCATAAAATTTTGGATAAAGGTGGGTTTTGCTCTACAGCCTCCATCGCTTGTCGCCAAGCTTCCTTAAAACGATCCTTCTTAACGATCTTTTCGGGCATAGGTGTCGAACCCTGGTAATATTCATCCTTCATTGAACGAAGTGGATATATACGAGCTGTTATGGCCGTGACCACAAATGTTACTACGAGCGATACCCAGAAGAATGCATTCCAATGCTGCATAATATCAAGCGTACTCGCAATGACTACCATAAACGTTGCCGATACAGTAGAGAAGCCGGTCGCAATAATAGCAGCTTCTTTCGCTGTATAACGCCCTTCCATATAGACACGGTTTGTTAGAAGTAAACCAACCGAATAACTACCCACGAATGAGGCAACAGCATCAACTGCTGACCGTCCAGGTGTTTTAAAGATTGGCTTCATAAACGGTTGCGTTAACACACCAATGTATTCAAGTAGCCCATAGCTTACAAGAAGTGCTAGAAATAATGAACCAATTGGAATCAGTACTCCTACAGGCTTAATAAGCTTCTCCATCAAATACGGTCCAATACTTTCGTTCGCTAGCCATCCCGGTGCTAAATTAAAAATTAATAAAATTCCTGCTACCATTCCACACACTTTAAAAATAGATAACACAATACTAACAATTGAGTTATTCCATTTTTTAGTTAAAAATGGAAGTAATGCTCCCCCTACGAGCATGATCAGAACATATGCGGTCACCAATAGTGGTACCTCTGCACGGATAAAGTTCACAATATGATCGATTAAGATTGTATCTTTGCCTTGCCATTCAAACGAAACAAAAAAACTGAATATTCCGACTAAACTGCATATAATCATTTTCAAAGCGGAGGAAGCTCGGAAAACCGAGTCTTGCCTCAGCTCTTGTTGTTGAAATTCCATCCAAGTCCCCCTCAGATATTATTTAGAAAGAACTTTTAACTTTAATTTCTAACAAGTTTATTCAATTAATTTACACATACTCATTAACTAGATCATCACTTGCTAATAAATACTTAGCCAATGCTTCAATTTCATCACCGATTGGTTGATCTGCTAATAATGGTGGACAGAATTCACGCACTTTTTCTAAATACTTTCGAGTTGTTGGAGATAATTGCTCTTCCGCTTTATCTAAATGAATTGCCTGTGATGCACAAATCAACTCTATTGCTATAACACGAGCCGCATTGTGAACAATTTGACGTACTTGACGAGCCGAAGTTGTGCCCATACTCACATGATCCTCTTGGTTGCCTGATGTCGGAATAGAATCCACACTAGAGGGATGTGCCAAGACTTTATTTTCTGAGACAATGGAAGCCGCTGTATATTGTGCAATCATCAGTCCACATTCAATTCCAGGATTTGTCGCTAAAAATGGCGGTAAGCCTTCGTTAAGCTGTGGATTTACCATACGTTCTGTACGACGTTCTGAAATATTAGCCCATTCACTTACACCAATTTTCAAAAAGTCCATTGCTAAAGCAATCGGTTGACCATGGAAATGACCTCCCGACAATACTTCACCACTCTCTAATACAATCGGATTATCTGTCGTAGCATTCATTTCCGTTTGAACGCGGTTCTCTGCATAGAAAAATGACTGCCAAGATGCACCGTGTACTTGCGGAATACAGCGTAGCGAATACGCATCTTGCATGCGAATTTCCCCTTGCTTTGTTACACGTTTACTACCATCAAGCCACTTACGAATACGTCCACCAACCAGCTCTAATTCTGGATGTGGTCTTACAGCTAATAGCGCTGGATCAAATGCTGACGTAATGCCCTTCAATGCTTCTAGCGTCAAACTAGCCGCCATATCTGCTGCAAGTCCAATTCGTTCAGCTTCATTGACCGTTAAAACTCCAATACCTGTCATTGCTTGCGTACCGTTAACAAGTGCCAGACCCTCTTTCGCTTGTAGTCGAACTGGTGTTAATCCAGCTTGCTTTAACGCCTCGCTACCACTCATTTTTTCTCCGTTGAACTCTGCCTTACCTTCACCCACTAGTACTAATGCCAAATGGGATAATGGCGCTAAATCACCACTTGCTCCTACCGAACCTTGTGATGGAACAATTGGATGCACGCCTTTATTAATAAGATCTAATAACAGCTGGACGGTTTCTTCACGAATACCAGAAAATCCTCTAGCCAATGCATTAGCACGTAACACCATCATTGCGCGTACAACATCAGTTGGGAATGGTTCACCAACACCCGTTGCATCTGAACGTAGTAAATTCAACTGTAATAATTCAATATCTTCTTCTTCAATTTTTATATTGCTGAGTTTTCCAAACCCTGTATTTACACCATAAATCGTTTGCCCTTCTGCTAAACGTTTTTCGATACGCTCTCTACTTAAACGAATTCGTTCTAAACTATCTGCAGAAAGTGCTACAGTTGCTTGCCCCTTTACGATTTCCTCAATTTGTTGTCTTGTTAATGTATTGCCATCAAGCTCGATGATCGAATTCACATGACATCCTCCTATTCCCTTATGTAACTATGTAAATCAATTACGCCTTGGCATCATAGCCGTTGACGCTTAGCTTTTACGTAGAAAAACAATGCGTCCAGATTTTCTCGAAATTGCTCAAAAAGCTCCTCTTCAAAATCTGCGAAATCCACTGGGGGATTTATTTCATCGTAATAGTTAAAACATCAGCATTAAAACACTTTTAAGCGTTTTCATTGCAAAATTCGATGTTGCTGATAGTTGTTCAATTACTCTATTTACATTGTACTAACTACCTTTTTCAGAATATAGAGAATTTTAAAAGAGAAAACAAGACTTTTTTCAGATTCTTATGTTATTTTTATTAATATAATCGTAATCTTATATGAAACTAGAATATTTTAAGGAGGATTGATGGTATGAAGCTGTTATTAATTGATCGTGACCCAACCGAATTAGCAGGCATAAAATGGTTTTTACATACATATTTTCCTGGAGATGTTTTTATTGAAATGTGTACAAGTATTTCAGAAGTGACTCAAAGTATTCGACAATTTGAACCAGATGCGATTCTTTTAAATATCGATTTATTTCCTAATAATCGCTTAAACGCTCTTTATCGAGATTTACAAAAACTATCCGGTGCCATTCTAGCAATGACGACAGAACCCCTATTTAAAAATGCATTAAAAGCAATTGATTTACAGGTTGCCCATCTTTTTGTGAAACCAATTGACTTAGAACTATTAAAGCAAAAACTCGCTGCCATTTCTCTTCGCACACCAAAAATTACAGATTATGCACAAGAGGCGACAAATGATTCCTTTTATTATCAATTATTTTTAGATAACAAATCTAGCTCTATTGAACCTACTTTGCATTTTACAATGATTGAACCCGAGCATCACGAGACATTTAATAAGCTCTACACTTGGCTCCAACAAACTCCAATTCATTTCCATATGAAAACATATCCTCTATCCAATAAAATCGTATGTCTTTTTGACACAGACGATATAAAAATGGTGGAGAAGGATGTTCGAACGTTAATGAAGGAATGGCGTTTGATTAGTAATAGTTCTTTAAATATCGGGATATATGATGGAACACCTACAACCATTAAAAATATGTATGCATTAACAAAGCGTGCACTACATCAAAGTTTTTACGAAGGCTTTGGTCATATTTTTTATGCCAGCAAACAATTTGAAACACAGCCCTTTGATCCATTACTAACACCAGAGGAGCAACAATTATTAATAAGTAGTTTGGAAGATGGAAACTTAGAGGCTGTTAAAACTTTTTTATATCGACTTTCTAATGAGGGAATCTATTATGAACAAGATGATTTACGTATTCATCTGACAAGTGTCTTAGCACAAATCCGGCGCTTTATGTTGAAATATAAATTACATGAAAAAGCTGTTATTGAACAAAACTATCGTCAGCTATTTCACATCATTATCGAGCATCCTATTTTTTATACTATTCTCAACAGCATTATTTCTTTTACACAAACTTTAATCGAGTTAGCAAGAGAAGCCCGGATGGAGAAAAGAGCCGATTATGTTGAACTAGCTTTAGAAATAATTGATCAACACTTTAAAGATAGTGCATTATCTCTACCCTTTGTTGCTCATAAGCTCGGAATTAGTCCTAATTATTTAAGTACGATTTTCTCTAAGAAGCAAGGCCTGCCATTTAAGCGCTATTTACAGCAAGTTAGAATTCATCATGCTACAAAAATGCTACTAGAAACAGATTTTGCAATTAGTGAGATTGCTCATTTAAATGGATTTGATGATCCAAATTATTTCATTAAAATCTTTAAACAACAAACTGGTATTACGCCAAACCGATATAGAAAAAAATAAAAGTTTGTTTAAAATAGTTTTCAATTAGCTCACTTTATTTTCAATAAAGATATTTTTAACGCAGTCATTTCTCTTTATTACTTTACAAATTGAGATTAGCTAAGCAAAATTCAAGTGAAAAACTATGTATATTACTTCTGTATAGCGCATATATTTATAGTTTATACTTAAATATATAAATTCTTTAACGATAATTATTATAATGTACTAGCAATTCTATTTTATATTTGTTATAGTTATAGATGAAGAGTTTGACTCACATTTTTTTCAGGAGGTAAACTAATATGACAAACGCAAATGATCGTAGCCGTCGTTTTACAACAGCAGGTGGCGCTCCAGTAGTAAGTAACCATGACTCTATGTCAGCAGGTCCACGTGGCCCTCTTTTACTTCAAGATGTATGGTTAGTTGAAAAATTAGCAAATTTCAACCGTGAAGTAATTCCTGAGCGTCGTATGCACGCAAAAGGTTCAGGTGCATTTGGTACTTTTACTGTAACGCATGATATTACTCAATATACAAAAGCTAAAATCTTCTCAGAGATTGGCAAAAAAACAGAAATGTTCGCACGTTTCTCTACAGTTGCAGGTGAACGTGGTGCGGCAGATGCTGAGCGCGATATCCGTGGCTTTGCTCTTAAATTCTATACAGAAGAAGGTAACTGGGATTTAGTAGGTAATAATACACCTGTATTCTTCTTCCGCGACCCATTACACTTCACAGATTTAAACCACGTGGTAAAACGTGACCCACGTACAAATATGAAAAACGCTAATTCTAACTGGGATTTCTGGACTTCATTACCAGAAGCACTTCACCAAGTGACAATCGTAATGTCTGACCGTGGTATTCCAGCTGGTTACCGCAATATGCATGGTTTTGGTTCTCATACGTATAGCTTTATCAATGCTGATAATGAACGTGTTTGGGTTAAATTCCACTTCCGTACAGAGCAAGGCATTAAAAACTTAACTGGCGCTGAAGCTAATGACATCATTGGTCAAGACCGCGAATCTTCACAACGTGATTTATATGAAGCAATCGAAAAAGGCGATTTCCCTAAATGGAAAATGTACATTCAGGTAATGACTGAAGAGCAAGCTCGCGAGCTACCATACAACCCATTTGATTTAACAAAGGTATGGTATAAAAAAGACTTCCCATTAATTCCAGTGGGTGAGTTTGAGTTAAACAAAAACCCGGACAACTATTTTGCAGAAGTTGAACAAGCTGCATTTGCACCGTCTAATATTGTTCCTGGTATTAGCTTCTCACCAGATAAAATGTTACAAGGTCGTATCTTTGCATATGCAGATGCACAGCGTTATCGTCTCGGTGTTAACCACTATATGCTTCCTGTTAACGCACCGAAATGTCCATTCCGCACTTTCCACCGTGATGGTGCAATGCGTTTTGATGGCAACCTTGGTTCAACACTAGGTTATGAACCAAATAGCTATGGTGAATGGGAGCATAACTTAGACTATAAAGAGCCTGAATTACGTATCGATGGTCATGCAGGTATTCACGACTTCCGTGAAGACGACAACAATTACTTTGAACAACCAGGTAAACTATTCCGACTTATGACGGCAGAAGAGCAACAACGTCTATTTGAAAATACGGCAAATGATATGGCTTCTGTTGAAGAATTCATCAAGCGCCGTCACATCCTTCACTGCTATTTAGCAGATCCAGCATATGGTGAAGGTGTAGCAAAAGCAATGGGTCTTTCATTAGAAGGTATGGATCTTACAAACCCATATGTAAAACAACCAACAAACGTTTAATATTCCACTTATTATTGATATCCAAATCCAATTTTTACTCCATGTGAATTTTTCACTCACATGGAGTTTTTTAATCACAAAAGGCTTGTGTCGATACTACAACACAAGCCTTTTTACATTATTGATAAATCTGACTACCCGCTTTTTTAAATTCCTCTGCCTTTTCCTTCATACCTCGATGGATCGCTTCTGTCGTATTCAAGTCTTTTTCTTTAGCATAATTTCGAATATCTTGTGAAATTCGCATACTACAGAACTTAGGACCACACATAGAGCAAAAGTGTGCTGTTTTTGCTCCTTCTGCTGGCAAAGTCTCATCATGATACTCCACCGCTCTTTCTGGATCGAGAGATAGATTGAATTGATCACGCCAGCGGAATTCAAAACGTGCTTTTGATAGTGCATCATCTCGGCGTTGTGCACCAGGATGCCCCTTCGCTAAATCTGCCGCATGTGCCGCTATTTTATACGTAATTACTCCCACTCGAACATCCTCGCGATTAGGTAAGCCAAGGTGCTCCTTTGGTGTCACATAGCAGAGCATTGCTGTCCCAAACCAGCCAATCATCGCTGCCCCAATAGCCGATGTAATGTGGTCATAGCCTGGAGCAATATCCGTTGTAAGTGGACCTAACGTATAAAAAGGCGCCTCCTTACAAACTTCTAATTGCTTGTCCATGTTTTCTTTAATCAGATGCATCGGTACATGACCTGGCCCCTCCACCATCACTTGAACATCATGTTTCCACGCAATCTGTGTTAGTTCACCTAGTGTTTCAAGCTCTGCAAATTGGGCTTCATCATTGGCGTCTGCAATTGAACCTGGACGTAGGCCATCACCTAAAGAAAAAGCAACATCATAAGTCTTCATAATTTCACAGATTTCCTCAAAATGAGTATAAAGGAAATTCTCTTGATGATGATATAAACACCACTGTGCCATAATAGAACCACCACGAGATACAATTCCCGTTACACGATTAGCTGTAAGGGGAACATAGCGTAATAGTACACCTGCATGAATCGTGAAATAATCTACACCCTGCTCGGCTTGCTCAATAAGCGTATCACGGTAAACTTCCCACGTTAAATCCTCTGCTACGCCATTTACCTTTTCCAATGCTTGATAAATTGGCACTGTCCCCACTGGTACCGCTGCATTTCGAATAATCCATTCTCTCGTTGTATGAATATGCTTACCTGTTGAAAGATCCATAATATTATCAGCACCCCAGCGTGTTGCCCATGTCATTTTTTCAACCTCTTCTGCTATAGAAGACGATACCGCGGAATTCCCAATATTGGCATTGATTTTCACATGGAAGTTACGACCGATGATCATTGGCTCCGCCTCTGGATGATTAATATTAGAAGGCATAATAGCGCGCCCAGCTGCAATTTCAGATCGGACAAATTCTGGATCCATATTTTCACGTATCGCTACAAACTCCATTTCAGGTGTAATAATCCCCTGTCTTGCATAATGCAGCTGCGTTACATTTCTCCCTTTTTTTGCTCGTAAAGGCTTTCTTGCCAATTCAGGAAAGACATTTTCATGATTACGCGGATCATCTGCACGACGAAAACCATTATCCTCCGGTTTTATAGAGCGGCCCTCATATGCTTCTACATCTCCTCGCTCTTGAATCCATCCACTTCGTAAGGCAGGTAAACCTTTTGTAATATCTACTTGATAAGATGGATCTGTATAGGGACCACTCGTATCATATACTCGAATAGGGGCGTTTTCTTCATTTCCAAAGCTTCCTGTTGTCGGACTTAATGCAATTTCTCGCATTGGTACTAAAATATCCGGACGGGAACCTTCAACATACACCTTTTTGCTTCCTTCAAAGCTAGACATAATCGTAATGTTCTTTTCACTAATTGCTGACATGAGCTACTTCTCTCCCTTAAATGTTTTTTGTTACAAGGACCGGATCTAGCTCACCCTAACAAATAAATAAAGGCCGAATCCAAAATAATTATTTGGATCCGGCCACGAATGTAAAGGTTGAAATTGCATACACATACTATGCAATAGTTTCTTAACTTTCCCACGCTGGTATGAGCCAGATCAGGTCCAAAGGGTCAAGAAACCTCTAAGCGTTTCCCTCTCAGCCTGACTCATCAGACTCCCCTAGTTAATACTATTTAGTTTGATGCTAGTGTAGCAGATATTACTATGAGATGGAAGTTTTCCATTCATTATTTTTTAATATTCTATTGATTAAGCAAATAATACGTCCGCAAGATAAATCACTATTGTTACCGTTATACAGCTGACAATAGTTGAAAATAAAACAGTTTGGGCAGCTGTTGCCGATTCCACATCGTATTCCAATGCTAGACTAGAGCTATTGCGGGATGTCGGGAAAGCACTGGCTATAAATAGTGATTGAGCGACAACTCCATCTAACCCCAATAAAAAAATAATGGCTAAAGCTACGGCTGGTCCGACAATTAAACGTGTGAAGCAGCTGACGAAAACCGTTTTATTAAACATAGATTTGATTTCAAGCTGCGATAATTGCGCACCTAACGTGATTAGTGCCACAGCAATAAAGCCATCTGCTACATGGTCTATTGGTATTTTAATAAACTGTGGAATACCGATATTAAAATAGTTCATGGCTACACCAATAATCAACGCATGAATGATGGGCATTTTAAAAAAATCTTTAATAATCGTCATTCCTGATTTGGTAGAGGAAATTAAATTATACAAACCATATGTATAAGTTGTCATATTTTGAAAGATTACAAGGATGACCTGAATCGCTACACCAATAGGTTGTGTTACAAAAATCATTTGAGCTACCGGAATGCCATAGTTCCCAGAGTTAATGAGCACAACACTATTTTTAAAAACTGCTGCCTCTGTTTTAACTAAACCAAGCCACTTCGCAAAAAGGTGACTGAGTAGCATTTGGCTCCCAATAAAAAGCACAATAAACAATCCGACCTCTGCCAGTACAGACAGCTCTACACTCGTCTCATATAAATTTACAAAAACAGCTGCTGGCATAAAGCAATATGTAATAAGCTGAGACAACGCTTTTAAATTAAAGCGAAATCTCTTTTGTAAGATAGCACCTACTATAAGTAACACTAAAATAGGTGCAACAATTTGAAAGAAAATCATTCCGAGATACATCATTTCGATGACCCCCTTCCCTTCTTTTATAGTAGTGCCGAATTTCTACTAGGTCAATGTCTCTTCCAATAAAAAAAGACTGCCTATTTGTTTAGGCAGCCCTTCATTTTACGCTAATTTAAAACGATTCACGACTTCTTGCAGTTCATTGGAAATATCGTTCATATTTTGTATAGACTCGGCTACTTTTTGTAACTCTGCTTGTTGATCCATTGCAGATGCACTTACTTGTTCAGCTGAGGCAGCCGTTTCCTCTGAAATTGCTGATATGCTTTGGATGGCCATAATCGCTTGATTTTTATGCTCTAACATACTCGATAGCTTACTCATTAATTCACTAATAGAGGCTGCAATTGAACGTGACAAATCACTGTTATCTTTAAATGCCAGTTGTGTACTTTGTACGGATTCATTTTGAGATTGCATTAAATCCGCATTAGATGCAATGACAGCAACTGTTTGCTGTGAATTTTCAAGGATGCTTTCTACTGTATTCTTAATAATTTCTGTTTCACTTTTAGATTGCTCGGCTAACTTTCTTACTTCCTCTGCAACGACAGCAAATCCTTTACCATGTTCACCAGCACGTGCTGCCTCAATACTTGCATTTAAAGCTAATAGATTAGTTTGCTCAGTAATGCTTTGGATCGAAGCAATGATATGATTAATATTCGCAATGTGAGAGGCTAATGATTCGATTTGTTGTTGAATACGACCGTTCATCTCATTTGTCTCTATATTACGTTCACGTAAGCTTTCAACCTCGTACAATCCCTTTTCTGTTGTTTCGTTCGTTTTATGAGAGAGTTCATCCATTTCATTAGAAAGAGCTGTAATGGCATCAATCTGTTCAGATAAATCCATGATTCGATAATTCGTTTCTTCCGTATCCTCAGATTGCTTCGATGCGCCTTGTGCAATTTCATTGATGGCAACAGACACCTCTTGACTAGACGCTACAATTTCATTAAAGGCCTCATGTACTTGATTGGACGATTGGTTTAATAATGTAGTAGAGTTCAATACGGTTTGAATCGCACCATTGGTTTTATCTAGCATATTATTGTAAGCTAATGCAACTGCCCCAATTTCATCAGCCTTAATATACTTCTCATCCACCTTTTGGGTTAAATCTCCCTCTGCTGCCGTTTCGATAGATGTACGTAAAAACTTGAGTGGCTTTAGCTGTTTATAGATGAATAACACACTTGCAGCTGTCATTAAAATTACCATAATAATGGAGGCAATAATCGTAAATACGAATACGTGATTATATGTCTCTAGTATTTTTGATTCGGGTAACACGACTTGAACTGTCCATGTTTCATCAATATCCTCTAATATCATTGGAGCAAAGACATTATAAGCCCTTTCCTTTAGCTGATTAGAATCAATGTACATATTTGTTAGCTCGCCATTTTCCATTGTCTTACTTATACTTTTCCAAGTCGGATCCTCTTGCATATTGCGACCATCTAGCTCTTTACCAAAGCTATTGGCTGTCAGTATACCTTTATTCGTAATAATGGCTGCGTAACCACCTTCTGGTGCAACCGATTCTGTTAGTTCATTTAAAAAATCTATAGAAACATCTGCTGTCAGTACACCAAAGAATGAACCAGAAGCATTGACTAATGGCACCGAAATGGTTGTCATTAAAACGGTTTGTCCGTTTACATTATAATCATACGGTTCAGTCAAAACTGCGCGTCCCTCTTCTTTTGGTATCCAATACCATTCAGAAACACTTTTATCATCGACACCTTCAATAAGAGCTGTCGTAATGTCATTACCATTTTTACTTAAATAAGGGCCAAATCGATTTTTGGAATCCACTAAAGTAGCTTCATCATTCGGCTTCAGCATAATAGAATTTTGCTCAAAGACAGCTCCAACCCCAAGTAAATCATCGTTATTAGCTAAATTACTTTTCATCATGTCTAGGATGCCCTGAGCTGATAATGTATTATTTTTCTCCATGCTTTCAATAATGCGCTTTGTCGTATGTAATGTTGTATTGGCTTTCTTAAAACGCTCACTCATAATAGCTGCTGAAGATTCAGCCGTTTGCAATGTTCCATGCTCTGCGTCTTCAACACTTTGTTTTTTTATGATAATGCCCGTGGTCACTGTATAGGATAAAAATAATACTAAAAATAATCCTATAATTAAGGAAGATAGTTTTAATGCAATACCCCTCGATTTTTTCACCACTAACACCCCTTTTTTATAATAATGATAAAGGATGGAAGATAGTATCACAATAAAATATTTATCGAATAAAGTAGAAATTTTACATAATAATAGAGAGAAATACCGATATTTCGCCAATAACTCATTTTACAAAGGAAAGGACTTATGACTTATTTGAATAGGGCTTCATAGTATAACATCCTCCCCCAATTCTAAATTATAGAAAAATATGATATATTAACTAATAAATAACCTGATTGGAGTGACTTACATGAAAAATAAAGCGCTATCAACATTAATGGCCACGGCTATTACAGCGACGCTAGTAATACCAGTGTCTTCCGCAAGTGCCGCTACACCTTTAAATCAAGTAAATTCCTATGAAACTCAAGTAGCAGCAACAAAAAAAGTCATTGGTGAATCTGTGACTATCCGAAATCTAACAAAAGATACGGTCATCACATCGAACGGTACATTTAGAGTCCATAAAGATTTAAAATCTCTTTTTCAAACTTCTAACAAAACAGCTTTAACAAACGCCCGAGCTACTATTGTCGTAAAAAACGGCCAAATTACGGACGTCACAGCTTTAACATTAAACAAAGCAGGGACAAGCAAAAAATCTGTCTATTTCGACGGTGGTGACGCAGATATCTCTGGAGACCTCACTGTAAATGCAGACTATGTAAAGATTCAAGACGTTAGTGTTGATGGTCAGTTGATCATTACTAACAGAGTAAAGAAGGCCATAACGCTCGATGAAGTCGAAGTGGGTGATACAATTACGCTAAAACCAATTGTCACAAAAAAGGTAAATTGGTTATATGTAACGTTAAGAGATATGAAATCAGCTGATATTAATTTAGCACGTACTAAAGTTAATGTATCTTCTGATCAAACACTTTCAAAAGTGGATGTAGTAGGGAAAGTTACTTCTTTTGAGGTAATGTCTAATGTAGAAAAACTTACAATTAATGTGGACAAAGATTTCAACCTGTACGGTGAAGGAAAAATTGATCAAATCGTTGTAAAAGGCGGTACTAAAGTAGCGTTAGATTCAGGACATCAAGTAGGGAACGTACAAGTAGACAATAAAAATGTTTCGGTTACTCTTCCTATTATTGATAAAAAAGAGCTTAATACACTACTAGCATCACCACCGTATGTACATGTATCTGTAAACGGCTATGATATTTTAACAACAGACAAGTGGACAACACAGGCTGAGCGAAACGCATTTGATTCAGCAGTAGCAAGCGCAAGAGCTGTAGCAAACAACAACAGTGCCTCCCAAGAACAAGTGAAAAATGCCATCAGTCAATACAAAAATGCCCTAGCTGTTTATCAAGCTGCTCAAAAAAGCGGAACAAAATATGGCTATGGCGATAAAGCTTCACTACAATCTTTAATCAATTCTGTTCAATACGTTACGGTTTCTTGGGATGGCTCGAATGTGCCATATAATACCCCATGGACTACACAAACAGAAAGAAACGCAATAGAGTCTGCTGTATCATCGGCTCAATCAGTTGTTAATAATTATTATGCAACTCAAACGGATATAGCTAATGCTATCAATAATTTAAACAATGCTATTTGGACTTATAAGAGTGCTTATAAGTATGGGAATAATGGGTATGTGGATAAAACTAATTTACAATCACTTGTGAATTATGCTTATAGTGTACGGGTTACTGTCTCTGAAAATGGAGCTGGCTTGACATCGGGTACTCTTTATACAACTCAAAGAGAATGGGATGATTTCAACTCCGCAATTTCATATGCTGAAAGAATTACATCTAATAGCAATTCGTCACAGTATGACGTTTCAAGTGCAACTGAATATTTAAACAACGCTATCTCTATTTATAGAGGGCAGTATAAATCTGCAAATTAATCATTAGAACATATTAGAGCTAAAAATTGGACTCTGCGCTTAGTAGAGTCCTTTTCAATGTTGTTAAACTCCATTGGTTTCCACCTTTGAAACCAGTCCTCAATTTCCTCATGAACTTTTTCTTGCATATCAAGATAATTTTTCATGTAAAACTTACTTGGAATACTTTTTATACTTATCCGCTGTTGGATTGGAGGCATTGACTTGAAGTTAGATAGCCACTGTTCAAGATCTACAACAACATTTTCTTTCAGCAGTTTATAGCCCGAATTCTGTAATTCGACTTAAAATTTGCACTCCATCTAGCTCATGACTTGATTTCTAAATCAGTATTAGTCTATTCTAACAGTCATTTGCTCTCTCCTCTTTCTATCTGCTAAAATAATCAAAAAAGACTAGGTTCCCAAAAGGGCCTAGTCTTTCTTGGTTTGTTTAAGGATTAAGACATTTGACAAGATTACATAAATTAGCTTACTACATTGTTCTGAACAATTCCTGAACAACCGATTTCACTCAGTTAAGTCAGCCACTACCTCTGTTATCTTTGATAGTTGTGCGACTTTTATTTTCTTCTCCGCTACTTTTGCTTCCGTTTTGCTTATAAATTTTCCGGCCTTAATTCTCCATTTGTCGTTTAATTGTTCAATATAGGCATTCCAGCCAAACCGGTACTTTAACACATCATGTGCATTTTCAGCAGCTTGTTGAGTTTCATATAGGCCTGTTACGACAAAATACTTCGTAGTAGCATTTGCGGCATTTCTCTTCCTTACAGTACCGACCGAAGCATTTCTAACCATAGAAATAAACTGCATCCATTTTACTCGCTCTTCCCGCATTTTTCTTGGGCAATTTTTGTTGTTGAAATAATGATGCTGTACTACGTTGTTAATTGTAATGTTTTCTTCTTTCATGATCCTTGCAACTATAACAGCTGTATTATTCACAGCCTGTAAATAATCTCCGTCTGAATTGACACAAATGTTTATTTGGATACTTTGTAAATTACCTTTAGCTGATCCTGCCCCCACACATGCATATTCAAACGCAAATGACTGAACCGCTTCTTTATCGTCCACCGTTAAGTGCCAGCTAGCTTCCCTATAATGACCATTATATTGTAAACGGGCGTAGGCATCCGCATCGGCCCCGGATTTCTCATTATCCGTTTCATGAATAATAATATATTTTTTTGTATTTTGTTTTCCATAAGTCACTTTAGCTGCCTGTGTTTCTGGAACTAAATACTGACGCCATACTACCATTATGATGTACCATCCTTTTTGTTCATTACCTGCCAAACTATTGTGATTCCTATAGTCACTCTTCTTTTATTGCTTCTAGCTTACGTTAATAAACTGAACAGTTTCTGAACAAATTGTGCTAAAAATAAAAAACGACCAGGCAATAAGATGCCTAGTCACTTTTGATAATTGCACGTGTGATCCTCACAAAAATAACACTATAAATTTATAACACCATTCTCAACAATTTCTGGACATTAGATGTTCACTTGAGTGCATTTTAGGGTTATCCATCAGTTTTTTTGATTTATCCATTAATTCGATCATTCTATCCGCTACTTTGATTGTTTTATCCGTCGATTCGTAGAAAAGAAGACTAAGGTTACGCAATTGTCTCCCTTCACTATTCAATTTAGCTTCCCAAAATCCTTTTTAAGCCCATTGAGCTGCTTTGCCATCTAGGAAGCTTAATTTTGTCATTCCATATAGAAGACCACGTTAAATAAGGATCACCATCACTACAAGTTGTGCACATGTTAAAGTTATTTTGGTATGAAGATCATTGTTGATGTCTGTAGCAAGGTTTGCTTCAATTTATTCATTGTGCCCTTTGGATAAACAGGTTTCTACTACAAAAAAAAACAGGCAGTGTATTAACCTTACATCACCTGTTTTCTCACTATATTTCTATTATTTTAATCAGTCTGATTCCCTTTATAGGTACTGAAGTTATGCCATTCTTAAATTAAATTTATAACCAATATACCTATTCATCCAAAAAATGCATAAAAAAATCCTAGGCTATGATAAAATTAGTATAATACCAAATATTAGTTGAGTTATAGTTCCATATACAATAACAATTAAAATAGGAGGATTCTCCAAGATGAAAAACAAAAAAAGATTGGCCTTGCTGACTTTAGTGGCCGTTCCTTCACTACTTTACAGTGCGCCAGCATCGGCAGCTAATTTGACTGACCATGCAAGAACTGCCTATGTATACAACTACAATGCTAACGTCTCGAATGTTATACAACTAATTAACAATATAAACAATACAACTGCTACCTTCCAACCAAATTTAGAGGCAGCTCTTAAAGCATATAATGCGTTGACGGAAGTTGAAAAACAATATGTGACGAACTATTCAACCTTATCAGCACATCAACAAACGAGAGTGGCTTACCGTAAACTAGCTGCTCAAATTGAAGAAAAGCTAAATTCTGTAGAATCATCATCTGTTCATTATTATCAAAATGTCCTTGAAACACGCGATTGGTATAATACATTAAACGCTGCGCAAAAGTCTTATGTAAGTGCCTCTGCGCAAAAAATATTAACGTCCTATATCACACCAAATACATCTGTTGATAAAGTGGTCAATAAAATTCAACTACTTAATTCATCTCGCCTGACGTTCCATAAAGAGGTGGCCGATGCCAGGGCGGAGCTTAATGCATTGCGGAGATTTACCAATGTTTCTTTACCTGTAGGGATCGAGCAGAAGTTACTTGATGCTGAACTGCTTGTGGCGAAGGATAAAATAGCTGCAAAGGAAGTTGAAAATGCCATTGCTTCCCTATCGCCGAAAACATCCACGGTTCATGATGTTCAGGAAGTTAAAACAGCCTTTGAAGCGTTAACACCTGTACAACAGGAACTAGTGCCGAATGTCTGGACTTTAGTTGATTTTGTACAAGGTAAATATACACTCCCTACAAAAGACAACGTACCTAAAAAACCCGTTCTCTCTGATGTCGCAGCTGCTCCAGGTAAAACTACAGCTATGACAAAAAACAAAAATACCTATAAAGCCAAAATTAATGTTGCTGAGACAGAGATTGATACAGAACGCTTTATTCTCACGACAAAAGATAAAATGACGATCATCATTCCTCCACTCTATACGCTAGTGAATGAGGATGAAGGCGTGATGAATATAGAAGTAACGAAAAAGGGCAATCGTATTACACTCAAAGCTGAATTAAATAAGGAGCCTGTGACATTCGATGCCAATATGGAAATCATTATGGAGGGATTACCAGCTAATTCATCCTTCTATCGCTCCAATGATTTTGGTAAGCAAGTCCCAGCCGACTTTACTGTCAGTGGTAATCGCCATATTATCCAAACAACTACTTCTGGAACGTTTCAGATTGTAAGAAATTAAATCTTATTATCATTTATAACAATCCGAGAGCCGGGACAAAGAACAATTCGAATCATATAACGTAACTCTCATTTGCATTTAGTTTGAGATTTTCCTTTACAACTCTTTACTCATATGTTTCATAACGGGCAATTAGTTTAGTACAGGCTTCTCCCTCTGCATACTTTCCCCAAACTTAAAAAAACGCAAGAAATCAACCCTAGGAGAGATTTCTTGCGTTTATATTTTTAAATTTCCTTTTTATTTTTACATTAAAAATATACTTAAATCTTACTTACCTTAGCCTTATTTATTTTGTTATTTTACCTTGTACTTTATACATATTCCCGTATTTATCCACAATAACAATGACAATATAATCCCCTTCAATAAACGAAACAGATGGATGAGTAATAGATTGTTCAGTACGTCCATCAGAAAGCTTTGTTTTACCATTTCCACTACTTAAACTTACTAGGGCTCCAGGCGTCTCTGGTATGATTACCTCTACTGGTTTAACGGCATCAATTTGGGCTTGGGTATAAGTATTACTGTAGGCTTTATAGTAGAATTTAGCCTCTTCTCCAGGTACCACAGATGGATCTGCGAATGTAAAGTCAAATGTAGTAATAATAGTTTTGCTTCTATCTGTTGCAATTGGAGGCTGTAATTTAGCACTCTCAATGTTTGTAGTAAGCGTTCTATAGATAAATGATGAAGATAGCTTACTAAACGTCCATCCGCCTTTATCCTTTGCAGTTGCATTAATTGTCATATCAAAACTTTGTGTTACTTCATTAGCAAATGTAAGTATCATTTTACGTGGCTTCCATTCATTAATATCCTCTACTTTATCCTGCCACTTCCATGAAGCATAAGTAGGAGTAATCGCGTTACCTGTTTCAGGATCCACTAATTGGAAGTCCGAGTCTTTTAAATCAACAGCCTCCGAGAAAGTCACTTCTAATGTTTTACCATCAAGCTGTTTAACGATTGGATCTTCTACTTTTGGTGGTGTACCGTCAGAGAAGAATTTATATGCCATTACACCTGTTCCACTTTCGCCAGGCGTTAGACTAATTGGTTTATTTTGTTTTTCATCATGTGTATAGATTGTTGACTCAGTACCAACTTGGACCATTGTTGCATTTTTATATCTATCCTGAACTGCAACATATAGCTCGTAATTCTGATGTGGTTCTAGAGGAGAAAGGTTAATTTCATTTGTATCTTTTCGCATAGTACTTGCTCTTCCTCTTGCAATAACTTCCTCAGCGCTAGTTGGTACAGAAACTGTTGAATCATCAGCTCTTCTAAGAATATAGTGATACGTTCCAGCTTCATCAGACATAAATTTAAAGGATGCTTTTGTATCACCCTCAGCTATTTTAATAGAGGTATTTTCAATCTTAGGTGCCGTTCTATCATCAATAACATGTTTTGTTTGTATATCAGAAACATTTCCTGAACGATCACGCAATACCATATAGATGGAGTAGCTCTTAAATGGATCTAATGGTGGTATTGTATTTGGTAAAGGGATTGTTACCTTCTGCTTCCCTAATTGTGCTGGTTTATTTCCACCACTACCTATAATTGCCACATCCTGTGTTCCAACTTTAAATGTTGTCTCATTTAATTGAACTGCCTCAATTAAACGTAAACGATCATCACGCGTTAGAGTTAAATCTGACTCCATAATTAAATAATGATACGTCCCCGCTTTTGAAGCATTAAACTCTAGAAGTGTTTGATCCTTTGTATTATTTATTACTGGCTCCCCTATAATTGTGAGAACCGGTAATTCCATATCATTATGAATGTACTCAGCTGTATTTCGTGGAACGGTATTATTTGGGATATTTTTTATATTTTCAAATTCAATATCAGCTAAATCTTTGACATTCGGTGAAATAGTAACAACTAGGTTATCCCCATTAACAAAGCCTGTAAGTGATGGAATAGTGAAAATAAGTCTTTTCTGAGCTTTATTATAGACAACCTTTGTGGGATGTATCGGTTGTTGTGCTCCTTGGTTTACTATACCTGTGCCAGAAAGATCATAATTCTCTACTTTTTCTGCAGAAATAGGATCCAGTTCTTCACTTACTGTTATATAAAATTCATTTTTGATTTCATCAAGTAAGACTAATTCTCCACCAACAACATATGGTGGAATATTATCAAGCTCACCTGTCTTAAATTCCTTAGCTACAGCAGGATCTACGGAGTAGTTACCTGAATTATCCTTCATAACAACGTAAAGCTGATACTCAGTCTCAGCCTCTAAGTCTGTTAACATTTCTTTTATGCCAAGTTCACCAGCTTTTGCTACTCCTTTTCCAGTTGGGTTAGCAACGATATCTGCTGTAGTTGGATCTGCTGCTGTTGTTTTTTTACGTACATAGTAATAATAGTCTCCAGGCTCACTAGCTGTAAAAGTAAATTCAGCACGTGTGCCTCCATGTAAAGGAGTAACTTGTAGAGATTTGACTACTGGCGGAGTTCCATCTTTCATTTGGAACGATTGTGACACAGTATCCGAAGCATTTTTCGAGCCATCCACTACCATAATATAAATGACATATTCTTTTTTCTCACCTAAATTAGAAACCTTAATTGAGTTTGTTCCTTTGATAGCTGCCCCCGTACCATGTGCCACGTTCTTATTGGAGAGTCGGTTGACCATTTCACTTTTATTTGGTGCCTCTTCACCTTTTTCACGCACAATATAGTAGTACGTACCAACCTCATCTGATGTGAAGTCTGCTTGAATCTCGCTACCACTTAGTACTTTGACATTCGTTATACTAACAATCGGTTTTGTTTTATCATCTGGAACCTGATTCTCGTTTTCGTCTTTATCAATTGGTTTACCATCTGGATCAGTAATATTGCCGATATTATCTTTATCATCCAGGAAATCATCGAAGATATTATTTGGTGATCCATCTTTAGGTAAGATGACTTTATCGATATACGTATAATCGCCAATATCAATTTTTCCATATGAGTTATCTACAAATAATGTGCCGATACGACCATCAATATATAGCTCAAGATCTGTGTAGCTATTGTAATTAATCCAATCTATATTTCCTGAACCGTAGATTGTAAGCTTCGTTTCTGTATTCAGATTTAACGTGCCGATATCACCTTGAATTTCAAACTCTCGTACATTTCCAATGATGTCTACACGAGGGAGTTTTGTATTCGTTTCAATCTTTGTACCTGTTTGCGATACAACTAATCGAGAAACGCTACTGTTATAGAATTCAAGATGCTTTTCAACGTTTTTCATTTGCTGCTTTTCTTTAGACCAGTTGACGAATGGCTTGTCTTTATCAGGTTTTGGGTTTGTCCAATTTTGAAGATCATTTGAATTGTTATTTGGCGAATCTTCACCTTTGTTATTATCTGGATTTGACCAATTAATAAATGAGATATTATTGCTTGCCACGCGTCCAAGAGCTAATGGCTGATTGTGTGTAGCCCCTAAATGCAACGGTGGACGAACGGTTTCGTTGACAAACATTGTTCCTGTCATCGTCATATTTGAGAACTCAATATAATTACCATTTACAACAATCGTTGCGCCTAATGATCCATAATCACCATCGAAATCAAGGAAGCTTGAACTTGTACCACTGGCATTAATCGTTAATTTTGAGATGGAGCGAATACTTTTCCCCGAAAGATCCCCCTCAATAAAGGCACCTTTTAATACAGGTGCATTATAGTCATTAAAGATATGGGATAAACTTTCCGGAATCGAATAAGATTTCCCATTTATGTAAACAGCGTCATCATCAACATTTGTAATTTTGTACGATGTTTCATTATCCTTCTTCTCTTGTGAACCTACAACAAATGAAGCAAACTGTCCGCGCGTTACAGGATCAAATGGAGAAAATGTAACAGGCGTTGTGCCTTTCGTAATATTCAAATCGATTAAAGTTTGAATATAGATAGCATTGCTTGTTTGGCTATTCACATCTTTGAAAATATTATTGTATGTAGGAGAAACCTCTAGATGGAATCCAACTACAACCATTTTGGCTAATTCGCCTCTAGTAAGCACTTCATTTGGCATAAATGTGCCATTTGAATAACCAGACATAATGCCAGCATTTTGTAATGCCGCTACATATTTATAATACTGATTGCCCTTCGGTACATCCTTATAGTAAGGATCTTGGATATTTTTCGTATCCAATTTTAACGCTGTAGCCAGCATTTTCGCTGCCTCTCCACGAGTTACACTTACATTTGGGCGGAAAGTGTTATCCGAAAAACCGCTCATTATACCTTGAGAATAAGCTTTTAATATTTCATTATAATTATCCGAGTATTGGTTAATATCCGTAAAGGGAGAAGTAGCCGCTACCGCTTTTTGTGGTGAAGGCACTACAACAGCAATCCCACTTGAAGCAAATACTGTTGCAATCAAGGCTTTATTTACTTTTTGGATTTTAGATTTATCCATTCCACTCTTCCTTTCACTTATGTATTTTGATACGTACAATTATCATTTTCCTCATACTCTTTATATCGACCAAAAGCTAGTGAACCTTCATAGATAAATCGAAAATAGTTAGGTAAATTTCTTCATAATCATATGAGTTTTTGAAGGGGTTCTCTTTTCGATTTCATGTTACTTTTCGGGGGAGTCTTACGCTTCTGTTAAGCTTCTCACCTTTTCAAAGGAGGGGAGGTTTGTTTGGATCATTTTCTCGTTTCCTTTGAGCGGATTCTCCCTTTATAGGATCACCTTCTCTCTACTTTGGAGCGGAGGCATACCTTTTATGATCACTTTCTCACCTTTTTGGAGCGGAGGCATCCATTTTACGATCACCTTCTTTACACTTTGGAGCGGGGGCATCCATTTTATGATCTCCTTCTCTCCACTTTGGAGCGGGAGCATCCATTTTATGATCACCTTCTCCACTTTGGAGCGGAGGCATACCTTTTATGATCACCTTCTTTCCACTTTAGAGCGGGGGCTTCCCTTTTATGATCACCTTCTCTCCGCTTTGGAGCGGAGACATCCCTTTTATGATCACCTTCTCACGACTTATGAGCGGGGCATCCCTTTTATGATCACCTTCAAACGACTTATGAGCGGGAGCTGCTTTATTTGGATCACTTCCTTGTTTCCTTTGAGCGGTTCCTGACTCGTTTGGATCACCTCCACACACTCTCAGAGCAGATTAACACCATCTGTGATCAATGCACCCATTCCGGCAAGCAACATTGACGAAAACATAAAAAAGCCAAGGAGCATCGGTGCTCTCTTGGCTTTCACGATATATAGGCATACATCTAGTCGTACTTGGGTGTCATAAGGGAAAGGGGGATAACCTTACGTCTTGTCAAGTCGATCGAGAGATGTGACCCGAGTTACATATCATTTGAACATGGTTGAGAAGTCATTTGGCGGATGACTTAAGAGTAGCTTGCCCAAATGATGTTTGCATTAATCAATTACCCCAAAAATTAGAGATGTAAGCCCATTTGTTATAAGTTTTTTATTCAAATTTTCTCAGCAATTTTTACTTGATTGCGCCCTGCTTGTTTTGCTCGATATAATGCACTATCTGCCGCTTCAATTAATGCCTCTGTAGAATCGGCCATCTCTGGAAACACAGCAATTCCTGCTGATAACGTTACTGGTTTACCACAGGGGCTTTCTGTAGTGGATAAAATTTCACGTAATTGCTCTGCTACCTGTGCCGCTTCATCTGCCGTAGTTTTCGGCAGTAGCATAACAAATTCCTCGCCACCATAGCGACAACAAATATCGCCTTCACGTGCTACAGACTCCATGTGTCTCGCTAAAAATTGTAATACTTTATCCCCAACGGCATGACCATATGTATCATTGACACTTTTAAAGTGATCTAAATCTAACAGAATAAACGCATGAGGTACATTACTTGCAGACCATTCTGCAAGTACGGAGTCCATTGTACGTCGATTCGTAACACCCGTTAGTGGATCGACGGTTGATTGGTCCTTGAAAAACGTGACTTGTCCATGTAAAAATGATAAACTCCGAATCAACACATTCTTCAAAGAATAAGCTTCAAAATACCAGCCACTAACCGACTTTAACCCCTCTACATCCTTCTTATCGAGACTTTCCTCTGTTAAAATAGCTAATTGCTGTAACGGATTGGCTATCCGTGCTGCAGCCCAAAGGACGATAATAATTGAAACAGCCATAAGCGGTACAGATTTTATAATGACCTCCTGTACACGATCAAATGAAGGGGCTAATGCTACTTCTAAAGGTTTTTGAGCAACAACTCCCCAACCTGTTGAAGGGACTGCACTATAGCCAGCTAGCATTTTTACTCCTTTTGTATTCTCGACTAATTGAACCCCACTTTTGCCTGACATCACAGCTTGAACCACTTTGTTTTTTGTTACGACATCATTAATACGGCTTGGGTCCTGATGATAGATTACGCGTCCATCAGAATCTACTACATAGACGTAGGAGCCATCCTTACTATAATGTTCTCCAAGTAACGTTTGAAAGACATTAGGTTCCTTTAAGTAAATAGTCCCCGCCACCATCCCTAAATACTCGTTGGACTCTGAGAAAATAGGATGAGATATAAAAATAATAAGACGTCCTGTCATCGCCTCATATGGTTTAGAGATGAATGGTTTCTTTTTGGATAACGCCTCTTTTGCCCCAATAGATGTTAAAACCTCCCCTTTAATTTCAACTGATGGCGGAGATACAGATAAGACAAGACCTTTTGCATTTGTTATGACTACAGAATTGAACATTTGATTTTGCAATCTTAGACGCTCTGTTTCCTGGTTTAGCGCATGCTCATCATTCATATTTGTACTTACTTGATTTGCACTATAACCCAAAAGTTGAAAGGCTTCATCAAGATAGCCATCTGCCGTTGATGCCAGTTTTTGCGCATACACTCGATTTGTCTCAAGTGTATTTTCCTTTATCGAATCAACATTCATTCTGTATCCGCTCCAAACACTGCCAATGCTTGTAAAGAAGAATGCTGCCATCGCTACACCCATAATTAAATGCTTTAATTTTAACTGATATGTTTTCATTACCTTCCACCTATGTATATTAGTTTTTTATTTATAACAATATTTGAGCCTATTATATCGGTTTAATTCTGTCCTTTGTACACTAGAACATAGATTGTATCAATAAAGAGGTCCGAATCATATGGACATCTAGAAAACTTTCATTTTATTCAAACTAAAGTTAACTGAATTATCCGAAATTAAACATTCAATAACTGAAAATTGCTAAAGGATCTAAATTCTAAATTTTCCTATTTTTATTGTTATTCTGACATATAAAATTCGTAAGGTTTATTTTATAATTAAAAATAGCATAGGCAATTTAATATATATTCTGTTATAATACTCATTAAAATAAAATAAACTGTATTAATACAGAATGTTATGTCGCTTTTCACACAATGGGGATTATGAGAAAAGCGCTGCGCTGCCATCATAGGGATGGTCGTGTAGCCTACACAAAAAGGGGTTGGAAGATTTGGGCATTTTAAAGGGGTTAAAAATTCTCGATTTTTCTGCATTACTACCAGGACCAATGGCAACAATGATATTTGCTGATTTAGGGGCAGATGTGATCCATGTTGAATCATCAAAGCGCGTTGATTTAACTAGGATTATGCCACCCTATGATGATGATCACGAGGCATATATTCACCAACATTTAAATCGATCTAAAAAGTCACTTACATTAAACCTAAAATCACCAGAGGCTATAGACATTGTTAGAACACTTGTTCAAGAATACGACGTTATTATCGAGGGGTTTCGACCTGGTGTCATGCAAAGGCTTGGCATTGGCTATGAGGCACTTAAAGAAATAAATCCTCAAGTTATTTATTGTGCAATTACAGGCTATGGTCAAACAGGACCTTATAGCAACCGGCCTGGACACGATAATAACTATCTATCATTAGCAGGATTACTTGACTATTCACGCCATAAGGATAAAAAACCTGTTTCAATGGGTGTTCAACTCGCGGATATAGCCGGTGGGACTATGCATGCCGCTATTGGTGTACTAGCTGCAGCCTTGCATCGTGAAAAAACAGGAGAAGGACAATTCATTGATATTAGTATGACAGATGCTGTATTCTCCCTTAATGCTATGTACGGCTCTGCCTTTATTGGAGGTGGTCGTGTGCCGCAGCCAGAGCAAGAAATATTAAATGGCGGAAGTTACTATGATTTTTACAAAACAAAGGATGGACGCTTTTTCTCTGTTGGTAGTTTAGAACCTCAATTCCGTAAATTGCTCTGTGAGGCACTTGATATTCCAGAGTTGATTGATAATACCTTCAATGATTCCTACTATACGCAGATTCGTTTTAAAGAGGCAGTTCATGATGCATTTCTATCAAAGACATATGAGGAATGGCTTGAGGTATTTAACGAGGATTTTGAAGGCTGTGTAGAACCCGTTCTAACCTTTCCAGAAGCATGTGAGCATCCACAGCTAAGGGCAAGAGAAATGATTGTAGCTATTCCAAAAAGTGATGGGACGATGCAAAATCAAATAGCATCACCCTTTAAATTTGACGGTGCACAGCCAGAATATAAGCATGTTGGTGCCAAACTAGGCGAACATAATGAAGAGGTCTTACTTTCTTTAGGTTATAGTGCTGAACAAATCAAAGCCTTAAAGGAAAAAGGCGTTTTAGACTAAAAAATTGCTTTCCAGATTAGCTACAGCAAACCCGAACTAGTAGGAAAAACTAAATGAGTGTTTCCTACTATAGCTCGGGTTTTTTATCAATTATTTATACATATGCACTAATAAACATGCGCATGTTTTCAAAATGATCATCAATTAGCAAATATTTTTTATAAATTTCCATCAACTTTTCAAAAAGCTCAAATTGCTCGGTTACAAATAATACTCTTAAAATATTTAACATATGCAAGGAGGCACTTTGCGCTACAACATGGTATGGCACTTCAGGTTGTCGATAATTACGTCGCCATTCTTCCACGGATAAGCCAATATGCTGTAATGAGTTATTCACATGTAGTGCAATGTCCTGTTGAACGTATGCCTCAATAGCGATCAGTTGTTCACTACTAAAGTTTTTTTGTACTAATGAAGCATTAATTTTTTTATTAGACGCTAGTACGTGCTCCTTTAATAAAAGTAATCCATCCTCATAAAACGCCATTTTTACATAATGATCGAGTAGTATAGCATATAAATTCTCTAAATAATTAAGCTGATAGTTTTTAATAATGGCAGGTGGTGTGGGTTTACGATTTGGTAAAAGATCCTTGTATTCTAGTAAAATTTCGATAGCATAATTATTTAATCGTTCGTCCTCCAATAAATACTCGCCATAATGTATAACTTTATCACTCTGATGTTCTCTATTAGCTATATGAAATAAAATATAGGCAATTAACACTTTTTCCTTCTCTGTAAGTGCGTACATGGAGTAGCGCCACTCTACTTCGAATGAAGTTATCAGCGCTTTGACATTGTCATAATCGTCCTCTGATAAACAATAATGTGTAACAATTTGATAAAGACGTAACTGTTTCTTTGCCAAACAGCTAGCATTATGCTTATCCACATGAGTTATACACTTATCCAGTATCGTTTTATAGTTATTCACAAAGTTATCCACATGTTCACAACTTTTTCTCACAGAATTCTCAAAAAGACCCATTATTTCATAAAGAAATGTGAATTGCTCTAAAGGTCTGTGGATAAACAGTGAATAAACTTTTTTCATAAATAGCCAATGCCAAAATGAAGCATGTTGTTTATAAAGCATATGCACTAAATATTCATCTTGAAACTTATACAAAATAATGGTCTGCAGCTCATTAACTGGCATTTCCATTTGCATTCTTTTCCCAAAAACTAGCCAAATTAATCGTTCTAAATCTATGGTATGTTGTGCAAAGAGCTGGTCAAAAAAAGTTTCTTTTCCTTTTTGCGTATAGAAAAAAGCATTGAGCCGTTCATTCACAAATTTTGCTTCTAAACCATATTTGTCAAAATACATTTGCATTTCTGTTGATACACGACCCCAATATTTACGAGCTGTGGAAAAGGCAATATTTTTAGCCGTTTCTTCATTAACTAAAAATAAATGGGGTGAGAGTGAAGTTCCAAGTATTTTTGGATCTTCCTGCAGATATGACTCTGCCTCTAGCCATGTTGCTAGTAAATTTTCAGCACCCTCTTCACTTCTTTGTTTATAAGCCTTGAATAATTGCTCATCACAGTCCAACAGCATACAATTGGAGCCTCCCATCGAATTCGACCAACAAAGATCTTCCCCTATCATTAAAATACATGTTTTTAACACTCTTTCTTCAATATAACAAATCTTAACTAACATATGCTAAAAAAATAGTGATATGCATAACGAAAACGTTAACAAAAAAAAGAACCATCTATTAAGTGAAAACACTTCATAGATGGAAAACTTTCATCACCAAAACAGTGGATATTTTCTTTTTTCTCGTAAATTATTTATCAATAACCCAAAAATTACAATAATAACGGCACTAATTAATACGGGCATTACTAAATAGCTCCAACCATAGCCTCCTAAAATAATAATAATAGGATTAGCACCCGCTGGAGGATGGATAATGCCTAGAAAAGCCATAAAAAATATGGTTAACCCAACACCAAGACTAATAGATAGCATGCTCGAACCTAGTAATGCATACATGGCCAAACCAATAAACGCAGAAATTAAATGACCACCAATAATATTTCGAGGCTGCGACAATGGGGCATTCCAGACAACAAATACAAGCACACAGCTTCCACCTAGTGATGCCATTAACCAAGGTGCATCTGTAAAGCTTGTTAGCCAGAGGAGCACAAAGATACATATTAATCCACCAATTGCTCCTGTGAAGGCATCTGCGAAATTAGTCCGAGATGGCGCATGACCTCCTCCCCTCATTTTTAATATAAAGGGTTTAATACTATTCTTTTTCTCTAACTTATTTTCCACACTCAAGGAATCTGCCATTTGACACCAACTTTTCTAATCTTTACTCATCTATTCAAAACTATTTTCATGTTGATCGTTGTTAAACTTTAATTATTATATCAACACAACAATAGAATTCAATCTAAACTTCATTTTTCAGACAAATGCTTACTTATATACTTTATTAACCATACAAAAAAGCAAACCTATAAAAGTTTGCTTTCGAAAAAAGAACACTATTAATCATATTGTTTTTTAACAGTTTTAAAAATTCGTACCTTCTTTAATATTGTTTTAGGAACTTGGAAGGTTGCTGTGACAACTCCTGGATGACGTCCAATCTCTATGGAACCTGTTATCGTTGCTCTATTTAATACTTCTGGCTCGCTCATCTCAAATAGTTTTGCAGCTCTATAGATGGCATTATCAGTAGCTTCGTTTAATGTTTTACCAGAACCTACCACAGATACAGGAAATGATTCTTCAACTTGTTTCACCCCGAACTCCTCTGCTAATTCGCGAGCACGCCGTTTTTCTTCCTTTGTAAAGGGCTTTGCTGTATAAGGTAGATCTTCCACGTTCGGTAGTAAGATTGGACCCTCCAATGCTACCTTTTTCAAGACACTAACTTGGAGCTGTACGATACCTGCTACATCTGTTGTATGTCCTGCAATCTCGCCGTCTCCCTGCATGGCATGCATATCACCAATATAGACACCACCCCCAGGAACCTTCACAGGACAAATTAGGGTAGCTCCTTCACGAACTCGACTAATATCCATATGTCCATCCGTACGATGTACATCCAATTCATCTTGTGTAAAGGCATATTCATGTGGGGCGCCAATCAAGAACGAACCAAAATCACCCGCATTATGAGAATCTGGCATCGCTTTAGAAGGAGTTGTTCCAAGCTGACCTAAAAATGGTCGCATTCTGGCCATTACACCGACTAAGTCGCTTGGTGCTAATGCAACAACAGGATTTTGTACAGAATTTTCAGGTGTTCTCATGTAGTTTTTAGCGTCAAGAGCAATTCGGCGAGCACCCTCTCGTCCAACAGTCACACCCATTTGACCTCTATGATCTAGTGCCATTGTATAGCCGTTTGTTATTTTAAATGGTGCTGTTTCGGTATCACATGTCGAGCAGCGAATGGCTTGTGGCCCTATTCCTTTTACGACTGTATTTGGATGTAGCTTGCCACAGCCAGGGCATTTGACGGAAACAAACGGATCGCCAATAAATCGATCAGTAATGGCTTCATCATGTCCAGATGAGGTTGCTAACGATGTAACCTGAATTGATTGTATTTTTATGACAATAGCGTCACCCACCTCAGCCCCTTCTACAAAAACAGGCTTTGTTACTTCATGTCCTCCACGAATAGTAGGCGTAAGCATGGGTCCCCAGCATCCAGGTGTTGTATTGGCAATGATTGTCCCACCATCTTTAACTGGCCCCAACATTTTCTGTGAGGGATCTAAAATTCCATCGATGAACTCATTTACGAACAATGTCTCAGCGGCTTGCGGTTGCTGTATAAAGTCATCATTTTTTAATCCTTCTTTTTCAAGCACATGCAATTCGTTTGTCATTTTTCGTCACGCTCCTAGTTTGATTTTTATGTATAACTTTATGTTAAAAATGCTCTCCACATTTGCAGAGAGCTATTTAATCTTTTCGACAAGAAGCCTACCAAAAGTTCGTGTTATGAATACTTATCTTTGACAGTTGTCAGGATGTATGAGAAAGCAAAGCGACAACGTGCATTACGCCGAGTGCTAAAGATTTAATTATTCATATATAAATCAA
The DNA here is from genome assembly GCF_032093475.1 of Lysinibacillus sp. Taxonomy (NCBI): domain Bacteria; kingdom Bacillati; phylum Bacillota; class Bacilli; order Caryophanales; family Bacillaceae; genus Lysinibacillus; species Lysinibacillus sp. Next base: position 39,180 of record NZ_DAMDAY010000025.1, read on the forward strand.
AAATATGTGAGAAGTCTTCTTTTTTATATTTATCTTTATGTTCAATCATCCATTTGTTCGCAAAGCTTGTAATTTCTTTGAATGACGACGCTGGAGATATATTGTCATTGCCAATTCGACCAAGTGATGATGATGCAATGTTAAGGCTTTTTTCTGCTACCTCTAATTTATAGGCATTGTGCTTCTGCTCGTAGCTAATGGCATGTAGTGCTTTATACAAATCTTTAATGTCATCAATAAAGCGTTTGTGGATGTCGATGGAAAGTGGAGAATTGCCGATTGTAAACTTAATTTCGACATCAAGGTCTATTGTTCCTGCTGTTTCGAGAAAAACATCTGTAATGGAATACATAGAATAGTCATAGCGTCGTAGTAATCGCTTCTTACTCATAGCGCTTTCGCCATCTACATGAATAATGGCACGATTTGTAAAGCAATACTCATCTGCCTTCGTTTTAATTAGAAAATAAATTTTCTCATCAATTTCATGTAGGATAAAATCATCCGCATCCGTTTTATCATAATCCTCTTTTGGTACAACTACCCCAATATCTGAAAGTCCAAGTGCATCCGCTGCTATTTTTTTAAACATTGTCATTCCCCCTAAATAGTAATACTCTTTTTACGCTTTAGAATGTGTAAAGGTTTCATTCCTCCCTCTCAACTCATTATAAGGGAATGCCAGCTAGGTCAAATTTTACAAAAACAATGCTTCATTTCCTCTTTCTTGTACATTTCATTTATAATGATTGTCAGAAAAGATTCTTTTAAATTGAAAGGTCGTGTGAATAAGTGCAAGAACCAACCATATTAGTCGTGGACGATGAGGCTGATTTAGCTAATCTTCTAAAACGTAGTCTAGAAAAAGAGGGCTATAAACAAATTTATACAGCTGGCTCCATTCACGAGGCTTGGACAAGTTTCCAACAAACAAATCCAGATATAGTCCTGCTAGATGTCATGCTACCAGATGGTGAGGGCTACGATTTATGTCGACGAATCCGAGAGGTGTCCCATGTGCCTGTGCTATTCATGTCTGCTAAAAATGAGGAAATAGATAAAATTTTAGGACTAGCCATTGGTGGCGACGATTATATTACGAAGCCTTTTAGTCCAAAGGAAGTTGCTTATCGTGTAAAGGCACAATTACGTAGAGCCGGCTATCAACTACTGGATACCACTCCGAGCATTGCCGAAAAAGCACTAAAGGTTGGACCATTCCAGCTAAACGCTGATGAAACGGAAGTGCATAAGGATGGGGTTTTATTGGAGTTAACAGCTAAGGAAATTGGTTTAATGGCCTGCTTTATGCATAATCCTAATCGAATTTTAAGTAAGGA
>NZ_DAMDAY010000026.1:0-24262 GCF_032093475.1 Lysinibacillus sp.
ATCATTGGATGTGGTATCAGGTGGAGAATTATTTACAGCTTTAAAGGCAGGATTCCCAGCTGAGCGCATTCATTTCCATGGCAATAATAAAAGCATTGCTGAATTAGAGCTAGCTTTTGACTCCAAAATTGGATGTATTGTTGTAGATAATTTCTATGAAATACAGCTTTTAAAAGAAATTTCGGAGCGCCGTCAGCAAAAAATGCGTATTTTATTACGTGTTACACCAGGGGTTGAAGCACATACGCATGATTTCATTACGACAGGTCAAGCAGATTCAAAATTTGGCTTTGACTTAAACAATGGCCAAGCGGATGAAGCATTCCAACAAACATTTAATCATGAATTCCTAGAGCTATTAGGCTTACATTGCCATATCGGCTCACAAATTTTTGACACTGCTGGCTTTGGCTTAGCTGGAGAAAAGTTGATTGACAAAATTTCTGATTGGAACAAGGCTCACGATTTTACGTGTACTGTGTTAAACTTAGGTGGGGGCTTTGGTATTCGTTATACTGAAGAAGATGCACCGCTTGAACCACAAGTATATGTAGAGGATATGATTACAGTTGTAAAAAATAAAGCAACTGTACTTGGACTGAAAATGCCAGAAATTTGGATTGAACCAGGTCGATCGCTTGTAGGTGATGCAGGAACATCTCTTTATACAATCGGTTCACAAAAAACAGTGCCAGATGTGCGAAAATATATTGCTGTTGATGGTGGAATGAGTGATAATATCCGCCCGGCATTATATGATGCTAAGTATGAGGCTGTCATTGCAAGTAAAGCAAATGCGCCAAAAAATGAACTTTATACAGTTGCTGGTAAATTATGTGAATCTGGCGATAAATTAATTATTGATGCTAAACTCCAAGATGCAGCTTCAGGTGATATCTTAGCTATTTTCTGTACTGGTGCCTATGGTTATTCAATGGCTAGTAACTATAACCGTGTACCTAGACCGGCTGTTGTGTTTGTAGAGAATGGACAGCATCAACTAGCTATTCGCCGTGAAAGTTATGAAGATATTGTGCAAAACGATCTCCCGCTAACTTTAAAAAAGGGTGAGTAAATTTGAGGAAAAATAAATGGGTATTGCTAGCGTCGATTTCAACTTTTATTTTGTTGTGGGGCGTTGTCTATTGGGTGTTGGCATCTAAAGGTATTCTCGGACCTGGTTCGTAAGACAGAAATTGGCTTGCGGTAAAAGTACAAATCGTGTAGGATAGTCAAAGATTATGTACAGCTAGAAAAAGAGGGAATAGACAAATATGTTAATTCGATATAAAAAAGCTTTAGAGAAAATAGCAATGGGGCTACTTTCATTTATGCCTAACGAAAAAGACGTAAAAAAGCTTACAGAGACCATCCACTCCTATGAAAATGATGATCATTGGGTTTTATATTTATGGAAAAAGAATGATGAATATGTTGGTATTGTAGGGCTTGTAATCGATGAGGATAACACGGCTACAATCCAGCATGTATCAGTTGTTCCCTCCTATAGGGGCGAGGGTGTAGCAACGGAAATGCTTCAGGAAGTAGCGGAACTTGGCCAATATGAAAGTGTACGCGCTACGGATGAAACACGAAGCTTCGTTCAAAAATGTATCCATTGTATCGATGAAAAAGCAGACGATTAACAACGTCTGCTTTTTCTTTGTTTGCTTTCTTGTCGCTCTGCAAGAATATGTGAGCGATCTCGTAGCATATGTTTATGAAGAAGATAGGTTGAGCTACTAGAAGGCAAAAGCTGTATACGTGTTATGGTTAACTCCAGTAAACTTGCTGAAAGAGGGAGTTGAAAAGCTTGAAAGGACTTGCCTGCTTTAATGGCAGATAAGGTTGTTGTTACTTGTGTTAGGAGTTGATGATAATCAATTTCCTGGAAAAAAATATGACCTTCATTTTTTTTGAAATTATGAAGTGCCTTTTCTAAAATTCGGACAGCGCCAGTATTGTTACCACGTCGCCAATGATAGAAACCTGTTGCAAGCTGCACATAGCCGACTAAAGGATGCAATTTATCACCTGGTGCAATTTTCTTCCAATATTCCTCAAGCACTTCATGGCATTCAAAAAAATCCTGATTGCCATTAAAATATGCACAGTAATCTATAAATAAAGTATGATGCTGTGGATGCATTTTGGACTCCTTTCCTCTATACTAAAAGAACATAGAATCACAGGGTGGTAAAATAATGTCTTATGAAGTAAAACTAGATGCCTTTTCGGGGCCTCTTGATCTATTATTGCATTTAATTCACAGATTGGAAATTGATATCTATGATATCCCAATGGCTGAAATTACACAACAATATATCGACCATATACATGCTATGCAAGTACTGGAGTTAAATGAAGCGAGTGAATATTTAGTGATGGCAGCAACATTGCTGGCTATTAAAAGTCGTATGCTTTTGCCTATTCATGAAGGAGAATTGGAAGACGCAGAATTAGAAGTGGATGGACCTGACCCGCGTGAAGAACTGGTGCAACGACTAATCGAATATAAAAAATACAAAGAAGCTGCCAGCAATTTGCAAGAACTTGAAACTGACCGATCGCAGGTATTTACTAGGCCACCTGCTGATTTAACAGGTTTAGCCTCAGATGAACAAATGGCTTTGTTTGATTTAAATGTCAATATTTATGACATGCTTGGCGCATTCCAAAAATTAATGCGCCGAAAAAAATTGAAGAAACCTTTAAAAACAACAATTGCTAGACAGGAACGATCAGTAAAAGATCAAATGCGTTCAGTTGTTGATTCTTTACGATCAACAGGTGGACGTGCATCATTTTTCGAGCTTTTTCCCTATGAAGATAAGCCGACACTTATTCTGACGTTTGTATCCCTTCTTGAATTGATGAAACGACAGGTCGTCATCGTAGAGCAAGATGGTAACTTTGAAGATTTAACTGTTACCTTACAGAAGGAGGAATGGGAAGATGACGAAAACATTGATGTTACAGAGTAGAATTGAAGCCTTATTATTCGTTGTTGGAGATGATGGCTTAACGATTAAACAATTATCACAACTTTTAGGGGAACAGGAAGAGCTCATTGTTCAGGCGATGAGTGCCTTGAGAGAAGCTTATGACGAGGATTTAACTAGAGGAATCACTGTAAAAGAAATTGCGGGCGTTTATCAGTTAATTACAAAATCAGAGTTTGCTGATACGATTCAAAGATTAGTAGAGAACCCAACGGCCCAATCTTTATCCCAAGCCTCACTCGAAGTATTAGCGATAGTAGCTTATAAACAACCAATTACCCGTGTGGCAATAGAGGATTTACGTGGTGTGAAGTGTGAACGACCAATCCAAACATTAGTTTCACGAGGATTAATTAAAGAGGTAGGGCGCTCTGAGGGAACTGGACGTGCCATTTTATACGGGACAACTAAAGAATTTTTACATTATTTTGGTTTGAATAGTATTGATGAAATGCCACCTCTACCTGATGAAGACCTTATGGAAACTGAACAAGAAACAGATTTATTTATGACTAAATTTCAAGAGACGTTTAGTGGTTCAAAGTAATTTGTTAGGTATAATGCCTAGCCTTCGACAAAAATATAAATCTATATTTTCCTATCATATTGAATAAGGAGTGGCTAGTTGCTTCGGTTATTTCGTTTTACACTGTTTATGATTATTTTGCTAATGGTAATGCTCCCACAAACCAGCTATGCAAGAGGTGGAAGTGGCTATGCTGTCTTAGATGGAGAAACAGGACGTGTTTTAATAGGATCTAACAGCGATGCGCGATTACCTATTGCTAGCTTAACGAAAATTTGGACGGCGCTGGTGGCAATCGAAAATAGTGATCTCCAAGATGAAGTTGTTATTTCACCGAAAGCTGCTATGTCTGAAGGCAGTTCCATTTATTTGCAGGCTGGCGAAACGGTGACAGTAGAAACGTTATTATATGGTTTAATGTTACGTTCAGGTAATGATGCTGCCACAGCTTTAGCAGAGCATGTGGGGGGGTCTGTGGAGGGCTTTGTTAAATTAATGAATGAAAGAGCTGTAATTGCGGGTCTTTCTAATACAGTTTTTATGAATCCATCTGGCCTTCATCATGAAGAACATTTATCGTCTGCAAGGGATACTGCAGAGATGTTAAGAATTGCCCTGCAAAATAAAACCTTTGAGAAAATTGCTTCAACTGTTCTTTATCGGGCAGATACGGTAAACGGAATGCTGTGGGAAAATAAACATCGTTTATTAAGAGAAGGCTCAGGGATGGCTGCAGACATTGATGATGAAACGGAGCAGCCTGTCAGTTCTTTAAAATCAGCCACAGGTACGGCCTTTGCTGGTAAAACAGGCTTTACAAAAGTTGCTGGGCGTACACTTGCAACCGCCTTTCAAAAGGACGGGCAAACATGTATTGTCGTAACATTAAATGAATCAGATGATTGGAATGTTCATCGAGGACTATCCAATAAAGTATGGCAAGATTATAGTCTTGAAACAGTAGTGAAAAAAGGGAAATACAACGTTAATAAGAAATTGTCGATTCGTTTAGAACAGCCTATACGCCTACAATTAAATAAAGAAGAAAAAGAGCAAGTACGGCAAGTTCTACATGTTTCAAGGAAACGTAAGGAAGCTGTCTTGTCAATCTTTATTGGGGAAGACCGTATTTATGCTACACCTGTAAAAGTTGAATCAGCGAATCGTTGAAAAACGAGACGCTGATTTTTTACATTAATTGATTAATTGAGGGTAAATTTGGTAATATGATAATGAGGTTAATAGTCTTAATTTTCTAAAAAAGGGGGAGGAATATTTGAGGAGTGTTTCTGTTGAAACAAATAGTAGACAGATTCAATTAGGGATAATCATTGTATTGTTCTTATCAAGTTTAATTATCCCTGTCATTCTACTATTTCCGATTCAAGAGTGGTTTTATCGACCAAAAGAGGTTTATTATTTTGAACCGTACTTGCAAGCTTATATAATATTTATGGCCGCATTATTGTTCATGGCACTAGCACTATTAATAAATTATTTGATCATACCTGAAACTAAAAAAGGTAAAAGTATTCAACGTGGTATACTGATTACTTCCTTTTTAATTGCTTTAATCTTCATTGCCTTGAGCTTTAATCACTATAAAGTAATGGATTCAAATGGAATTCATATGAATCAATTTTTTAGTTTAAAAGAGGATTTTGTCGCCTGGGAAGAAATAGTGAAAGCTGAGCAAGTAAATGTAAAAAAAGATGGAGCGACAAAGCCTGAGCGACTGGTATTTACATTAAAAGATGGTTCCACAATTGAAGAACCTACATCGACTAAATTGATGCTAGCAAAAAACTTTATTTCCTTTGAGTTAAATCAACGTGGATTAACAATTGAAAATGTGTTTGAATAAAGCTACCGTGTGGTAGCTTTTTTTGTTAGAAAAAAGGAAGTACAAATAGTTTATATAAACATTTTTTAGGAACGATTTGCTTTCTGGTAAAAAGAGCATACTACTATCTAGGACTGATAAAAAAGTTTTTCCTTAATTTGGTGAATGAACAGAAGATAGATAATTACGAATACTCTAATAACAAATGTGAAATTTGTTTTTCTTTAATAATGCTTAAAAGTATGACATAATTTTCACAGATTGGCGGGAAAAATAACCCTATTCATGAGGTTGAAATCGAATGGTGACGAAAGTGTCAATGTGAAAGAAAACTAGAGGTGAAAAAATGGAAAGATTACAAAAAGTCATTGCCTATGCAGGAGTTGCCTCAAGGCGAAAGGCAGAGCAATTGATTTTAGAAGGTAAAGTAAAAGTAAACGGTGAAGTTGTTCGTGAGTTAGGAACAAAGGTATCTAATTCCGATACAATTGAAGTAGAAGGTGTGAAACTTGAAAAGGAAGATAAGGTTTATTTCTTACTATATAAACCACGTGGCACAATTTCAGCTGTAACAGATGATAAAGGACGCAAAACTGTCACAGATTTATTTCATCATATTCCGCAACGTATTTTCCCAGTTGGTCGTCTTGATTATGATACATCTGGATTATTGTTATTGACAAATGATGGAGAATTTTCCTATATGCTGACACATCCAAAGTTTAAAATTGATAAAACGTATATCGCTCGTGTCAAAGGTGTTCCAACAATTGAAGGGCTTAAAAAGCTTCAAAGAGGGATTAAATTAGAGGATGGTAAGACAGCACCAGCTAAGGTTAGTATGACATCCTTTGATGAAAAAGCAGGCAAAGCGATTTGTGAAATTACGATTCATGAAGGTCGCAATCGTCAAGTGCGCCGTATGTTTGAAGCAATTGGTACTCCTGTTGTTAAATTAAAGCGTGAACGCTTTGCATTTTTAGATTTATATGGCCTTGCCCCAGGTGAATACCGTGAATTGACAAAGCATGAAGTAAAACAATTGCGTGTCTTAGCAGAAACAGGAAAGCTTGATTAAAAGAACTTCCCTGAAGAAAGGTTAGATACTGCGAAAGGTATTAAAAATGTTTACACTTTCTTTGTGGTGAAATCGTTCATAAATCATTCATAATTAATAGCTAAGTGTTTTTGTATCATTTTGCTATAATAGGTGAGAATAGTACACCTAGTAACAGTTTGCATAAAAAGAACTGTAGCACATTTTAATCTGGTATTGTTGACGTCCATGTGAAAGAAGTTTTTACATACTCAAAGACGTAAATAAAATGAAAAAGTTCTATCTGGGTCTTTAAAATGTAAAAGCTTCACGTCTACAAAATTACGCTATGTCGTAATTGATAGGGGGTTTATTAACTTGGAGAAAAAGAAAAAGCGACTCGTACTGCGAACGGTCATTTTAGCCGTGCTGGCATTGGCAATTGGGTACACGGTTTATGGAACAGCAACAAAGGAAAAAGTAGAGTTAGTGGCAGTAGGGTCTGAAGCACCTGACTTCACGTTAGTAGATTTAAATGGTGAAAAACATAAATTGTCTGATTATAAAGGACAAGGGGTATTTTTAAACTTCTGGGGAACTTGGTGTAAGCCTTGTGAGAAGGAAATGCCTGCGATGGATAATCAGTATCAAGTGTTTAAAGATCAAGGTGTACAAACATTAGCTGTTAATATTGCGCAAACAGACTTTGAAGTGCAGAATTTTGTCGATCGTTATAATTTATCATTCCCAGTAGTCATTGACAAAACGAAAAGTGTTATGACTGCATACAATGTAGGTCAATTACCTGCTACAGTGTTAATTGATCCAGAAGGCAAAGTAGCGAAAATTATCACAGGTGAAATGACGGAGGAAAATATCGCTTCGTTCATGGAATTAGTGAAGCCGAAATAAGGAGTAAATGACGATGGAAAATATCATTTGTGCTTGTGGTCATAGTAACCCATACGGCACGAAGCTCTGTGAGAAATGTGGTCGTCCTTTAACCGAAGAAGAAAAGCAAAATAAAGTAGTTGATATGCGATATGATGGCATGGCCATTCGTTCAAAAACATACAACAAATCTATCATCGATAAAATATGGAATTTCTTCTCGAGTGTTAAAGTTGGTATTACCTTAATTATTATCACATTGATTGCTGCTTCAATCGGAACATTACTACCACAAGAGTTTTACGTAAAAGCTTCTGATATGGAGAAAGGAGCTTATTACGCAGACGTATATGGTACATTCGGTAAAATTTATTACACGTTAGGCTTATCGGATTTATATAGCTCATGGTGGTTCCAAATTTTAGTTGGTATGCTGGCTGTGTCGATAATCGTAGCGAGTCTTGACCGAGGAATTCCACTTTATAAATCATTAAAAAATCAACGTGTGAAAAGACATGAAAGCTTTATGAAGCGTCAGCGCATTGTCGCGGAAGGGCAAGTGACTGGTAGTGCAGAGGAAACGCTTGATAAAGTAGCACAAAAAATGACTGAGATGAGATATTCTGTTCGTCGAGATGGTAGCGCTCTCTTAGCTGAAAAAGGACGCTTTTCTCGTTACGGCCCGTACATAAACCATGTCGGTCTCATTATTTTTTTAGGTGGAGTCATGCTACGTCTTGTCCCGGGCTTCTATGTCGATGAATCGATTTGGGTTCGTGAGGGAGAGACACGTGCTATTACTGGCATGGACGGTTATTTCATTGAAAACCGTGATTTCATTTTAGAGACTCATGATAATAAACCACAGGGAGAGCAAGTCAAACAGGGTGTGAATGTTGTTGCGAAAAATTTCCAAACAGATATTACACTATACAAACAGCCTGATGACGCACTACCAGGTGATACAGAAAATCTAGAAAAAGTAAAAGATTATTCGATTCGTGTAAACCATCCTTTAAAAGAAGATGGCTTCGCTCTTTACCAAATGGATTATCGTCTAAATGAATTAAAACAAATGAATTTTGAATTAATCAATAAGTCGACAGAAAAATCACTTGGTAAAGTAGAAATTGATTTAACTAATCCTAAAAAAGAATACGATTTAGGTAATGGTTCTTCAGTACAAATTCTTGTTTATACACCAGATTTTGATGGGTTTGAAAACGGAGAGCCACAAACAAAAACTTCAATTCCAAATAATCCAGCATTTTTATTTAAAATGACAACGCCAGAAACACCAGAAGGCGAAGTAAGTTTTGTTGAAATTATGCAACCTCCGTTAGAGCCGCTTGGTGAAAATAAGTACAGAATGAAGTTTGCAGCAGCAGAGATGCGTGATATGTCAGGTATTACGGTCCGTAAAGATAGTACAATTCCTATTTTATTTGTCGGGGGTGTCATCTTTATGATTGGTGTTGTGATAGGTTCTTACTGGAATCACAGACGTTTATGGCTTCAAGTAGAACCAGATGGCCGCGTGTTAATGGCTGCCCATGTCAATAAAAATATGTTCAGCATGAAAAAGGATTTAGATGCTGTAACAGCCTTTGCTACATTGCCTCCGTATATAGACCAGTTAGAGAAAAATGAGGCTAGCGAAGAGTCCACAAATGGTGGCAATAAAGAAAAGGAAGGTGACAACACCTTATGAGTTTGATTGACCTAAGTGGAAACCTATTATTTGTAGCATTTATTGCTTATTTAGTTGCAACATTATTATTTGGTGGCTCCATTAAGCAAGCGAATGCTACTGGTAAGAATACAGGAAAATGGGGTAAGCTTGCCATTGTTGTAACAATTATTGGTTTCCTTTCTCAGCTTGGCTATTTTATTACGCGTTGGATCTATACAGGTCATGCGCCAGTAAGTAATATGTTTGAATTTACAACGGCATTTGGTATGTTCATTGTAGGCGCGTTTATCTTAATTTATTTTATTTATCGTTTGACTGCACTTGGATTAGTTGCCTTACCTGTAGCACTTTTAATTATTGCCTATGCCGCGATGTTCCCAAAAGAAGTAAGTCCATTAGTACCTTCCTTACAAAGTCATTGGTTAACCATTCACGTTATAACGGCAGCATTAGGGCAATCTATTTTAGCCATTAGTGCTGTGGCAGGACTTATTTACTTATTAAAAGTAGTCGATTTAACAAAGCCTTCTAAACAACGTTTTTGGTTAGAAGCCGTGATGTACTGTCTTGTAGTAGTGGTTGGTTTTGTTGCGGTGACATCTACATTTAGTGCGATGGATTATGAGTCTAGCTATAATTATGTTGATAAAGAAGGAACAACGCGAAAAATTATTTATAATTTACCGCCAATTTTCGGTATGAATGAGTATGAAGCTGTTGAAGAACATGGCATGTCACCATTAGTAGAAATGCCAGCTTTAATTAATGCGAAAAAATTAACAACTGTTGTTTGGTCATTAATGGTAGGATCGGTTTTATATTTATTAATTCGATTAATCGCTCGTCGTCGAATTAGTGCCATTTTCCAACCACTCGTTAAACGTGTAAATTTACAATTACTTGATGAAATTGGTTATCGTTCAGTGCTAATTGGATTCCCTGTATTCTCCCTAGGTGCTTTAATCTTTGCGATGATTTGGGCACAAATTGCTTGGAGTCGTTTCTGGGGTTGGGATCCAAAAGAAGTTTGGGCTCTTATTACATGGTTATTCTATGCAGCATTCCTACATCTGCGACTATCTAAAGGCTGGGAAGGTCGAAAATCTGCTTGGTTAGCATTAATTGGATTCGGGATCATTTTATTCAACCTAATTGCTGTTAACTTAATTCTTGCAGGTTTACACTCCTATGCATAACCTGTGAAGCAACAAGCCTTTTCGCTGTAGCGAAGAGGCTTTCTTTTCTTTTCAATATGTGTCACACCATGTACAATAGAAGTTAGAGAAAGATTGGAAGAGAGGGATCGTGAAAGTGTCAGAAAATATTTCAGTATTAGTAGTAGATGACGAGGATCGTATTCGCCGCTTATTAAAAATGTATTTAGAGCGTGAAGGATACCTTGTTGACGAAGCAGAAAATGGTGAACAAGCGATCGAAAAATCTTTAGAAAAAGAGTATCACTGTATTTTACTTGATATTATGATGCCTGAAAAAGATGGGCTAGAAGTATGTGCGGAAATTAGAGAACGTGCAGCAACACCGATTATTTTATTAACTGCAAAAGGCGAAGAAGCGAATCGTGTACAAGGCTTTGAGCTTGGTGCAGATGATTATATTGTAAAACCGTTTAGTCCTCGTGAGGTCGTATTACGAGTGAAGGCTATTTTACGTCGTTCACAAGCGTTCTCACCAGCGACAAATGCATCCTCTTCAAAAGATTTAGTGGTATTCCAGCATTTAATGATCGATCATGATGCACACCGCGTGACAGCAGAGGGAATTGAGGTCAATTTAACACCTAAAGAGTACGAATTATTATACTTCTTAGCGAAATCGCCAGACAAAGTATTTGACCGTGAACAACTACTAAAAGAGGTTTGGCATTATGACTTCTTTGGTGATTTACGTACAGTTGACACACATGTGAAACGATTACGTGAAAAGCTCAACCGGGTTTCAGAAAACGCTGCTAAAATGATTGTGACGGTTTGGGGCGTTGGTTACAAATTTGAGGTTGTCAATGAATAGAATATGGAATAGTGTTGTCGGGAAGCTATGGGTAACCATATTGCTTCTCGTTTCATTTGTATTATTTGTTTTCACGGTATTGATGCTAGAATTTCTTCAAAACTACCACATGCAGCAAGCGGAAATTTCATTACGTCAAACGGCTGCAACAGTGGCAAGTATAGTGGACGACAATGAAACAGCAGAATCCACTTCAGAATTATTAAAAGATATATTACCTACAGGGACCAATGCATTGATAGCTATAAGTCATGTGGAAGTCTCTTTTGCAATGCAAGAAGGTGTAAATAAAAAAGAAATACAAGACACCATTTTAGCTAACAAATCTTTCCATGAAGTATTTCAATCTGATGAACCCATTATTAAAGAAATGATGATGCCTTCTTCTACTGTTCCAGAAAAGATGGAATCGTATGTTGTGCTTGGTTTCCCATTGAATGTTGAAAACGCAGTACATGGAGCTGTCTTCATCTACCAAAGCCCAGATGCGTTACATAAAACGTCTAAGGAAACAACGAAAATTGTCTTTTTAGCGGCCTTTATAGCATTTGTATTGACAACATTTTTTGCGTTTTTCCTTTCTTCACGTATTACTTCACCGCTTAGAAAAATGCGTGAGTTGGCCTTTGAAATTGCTAAAGGTAACTTTGAAGCAAAAATGCCAACGACCCAAAATGATGAAATTGGTCAGCTTGCGGTTGCTTTCAACCAAATGGGACGTCAATTAAAACATAATTTAGAGGTCATCAATCAGGAAAATGAACAGCTTTCAAATATTTTGACATCTATGACAGATGCTGTGATTACATTTAATCGTGACCGTACAATATTATTAAGTAATCCACCAGCCGAACGTCTTATGCAAAAATGGTTTGTCAACAAAGGCTCGCAAAGTGCTAAACCAATTCCACCTGAGCTTTATCATATGCTTGATCATGTGCTGATGTTTGAGGATAAGTTAGAAGAGGAAATTGAAATGGACGGCAATTATTATACATTTACTATTAGTCCTCTTTATAGTGGAGAAATGATACGTGGTGCTGTCGCTGTTATTCGTGATATGACTGAACAACATCGCTTAGAAAAACTAAGATCGGATTTTATTGCGAATGTTTCTCATGAGCTTCGAACACCGATTGCCATGTTGCAAGGATACTCGGAAGCGTTGATGGATGATGATTTTATTCAAGATCAGGAAGAGCGCAATGAAATTACTAAAATTATTTATGATGAATCGAAGCGAATGGGTCGCCTTGTAACAGATTTATTAGATTTGGCACGAATGGAATCAGGGCATATGACCCTCTATAAAGATGAATTACCAATTAATTCTACATTTGAACGTATTACTCAAAAATTTGCCCAAGTAGCAAAAGAAAAGCATGTTCGCTTGATCTTTGACAGTGAATTTAACGACGATGCCATGATTAATATGGATGAAGATCGCATTGAACAAGTGCTCACAAATTTAGTTGATAATGCATTAAGACATACTGATGAAGGGGCTGTCACTGTAAAGGTTGAACAGGAGCCAACCTTTGCTAAAATTTCTGTGCAAGATACAGGGCACGGCATTCCACAGGAGGACCTACCATATGTCTTCGAACGTTTTTATAAAGCAGATAAGGCACGTACTCGCTCTAAAGGAGGAACGGGTCTTGGTTTAGCCATTGCTCGAAATATTGTAAAGGCACATTCAGGTAATATCATGGTAGATAGTGTGCTGAAAGAAGGTACAACCTTCACGTTTTATTTACCGTTCGATTAATAACATGTATTGCTATTAATTGGCTGTAACTTCTATGAATGTAAGACGACAAATACTATAGAACGGGGGTGGAGTGCTTTGAATGACTCCGTGTTCCATCGACTATACGATGCATATCACCAGGACGTGTTCCAGTTTTTAATATATTTAGTAAAAAACCGTACACTCGCTGAAGATTTAGCGCATGAAGTTTATGTACGAGTGTTGCGCTCATATGATCAATTTGCAGGTAACAGCAGTGAGAAGACCTGGCTTTTTGCTATTGCTAAAAATGTAGCAATTGATCATTTCAGAAAGCAAGCTGTACGCCAAAAGCATTCACTTGATTTCTTTGACTGGGAAACGGAACAGCTCCATTCAACCACACCATCACCGGAAGATATGCTACAGGCCAGTGATGAATTTATGCAAGTCGAGTCAGCACTTGAAAACTGTACAGGTGACCAGAAAATGGTCATTATTATGCGCTATTTTCAGGATTTATCTATTGCAGAAACTGCGCAAATACTAGATTGGACAGAAGCTAAGGTAAAAACAACCCAGCATCGAGCCATTAAATTTTTAAGGCAACAGCTACAGCCGATTAAAGAACAGGAGGCGAAACGGCAATGACGCATAAGCCATTTGATGATGAGCAGCTTGAACATGTATTGAACAATGCCCCTAAGCTTTCTGACCACCGTTCAAAAGAAGACATATTAAATCGGTTAATGGCAGATGCTCGCTTGCAGGATAATATTCACCTTCAAGAAGCAATTCAACAACCAGTAGAGGATGAACAAACTCAGCAACAAAGTAATTCTCTGAAACAAGAAGAACGATCAACCGAATCTAAGTTTCGTAAAATACCATTTTTTATGAGTGTGGCAGCAGTTTTTGCGTTAACAATACTCGTAGGCTCAATGGTAATGAATAATCAAGCTGAACAGAAAGATCAAGCTAGTACGGCTGAAACAGCTACGTACTCTACTTTACAGGAAGATCGTGCTACAAAAGATGCATCTGCGAAGGATGAGGTGCTCCAATCCAATATTGTAACAGAGCATGAGCGTATTTTATCTTTACGGTCATCTGTCTATGAAGAAGATGTCAAAGATGCTGTTGTCTTTCGTATTGGTTTAGCTGGACGAGACGCAGAAAGTGTTCCTATGACATATGTAATTCCAAATGAGCGTGTTGCAACTGATTTTGGAACTGAAAAACCTTCTACTTTACAGATGTATGAAAAATACGCTCCTCAAATAGATGAGGAAGCTAAAGGGTTTACAGACTATCATCCTTATAAAGGTGAGTTAAAGGAGAAGGAAGATAAGCTTGTTCATGTTTTACCTAAGGACAATGATTATGATGTTGCTTCAGCTACCGTCAATGAATACAAAGGAACTTTGGAAGATACATTCTCAGATTCTGAATATACAGAAGTAGAGATTCAAAATGAAGATGGTACGCCTTATGAGTTTTCCCAAGATGGTGAGCCAAGTCAAGCTATGTCATTAACAGGTGCCAAACATTATAATTATTATTTATACAAGGATCCAAATGGAGCAGAATATTTATCTCCAGATTTCCGTCAAACCTTTGCTAATGTGACAGAGGCACTCACACAGATGAAAAATAAAAATGATGATGTTTATGTGCCAGTTGTTCCTGAAAACGTGACATACACAGTAAAAGAGGAAGCGGATGGTGTAGTCATTACATTTGATATCCCTCTTGATTTAACATCCTTGGAGCCAATTCGAGCTACACAATTAATCGAAGCCATGATGCTAACTGCTGCTAGCTTTGATCAACAGTTACGCTTAGATAATGTTGTTCAGGAAAGCTGGGAAGGATTCGATTTAAAAAATTATTTGCCAAAGCCTGTAGGACCAAATAAACAATATATGCCGTAGTCAAAGAGATAAAAGAAATAGGGTATTCCTACAACGTAGGAATGCCCTATTTCTTTTTGCAATACATACAAATCTAATCGGAATTTTTTGAGCAGAACTATTTACTTTTTCTTAATAATTCATTATAGTAAGGCTGTAGAACAAAATAATATGATTCATCTTCGGGGCAGGGTGAAAATCCCGACCGGCGGTAATAGAGTTGTAAATCGTTAATGAATTTTCATTAACTCGAGAGATTTATGCTAAACTCTTCAGCCCGCGACCTGTGCAAATTTTTTTTGCATGGCTGACTTGGTGCAATTCCAAGGCCGACAGTTAAAGTCTGGATGGGAGAAGATGGAGGTACGATCGTCATTCATTGTTATGAAATAAACTGTGACTGAGCGCTTTTTCGTATGGCTTTAAACGCTGCTCAAAAATAGTTTATATTGACGCCTATTCGTCATGCCTTTCTCCCTTGTGCTTTAGATGCATAAGGGTTTTTTCATGCTAACAATTGAAAGATCGTCACCTTTCTTCTTGCGAGATTGAATCAGCAAAGAGGAGAGAGTTTTCTATGAAGAAAAATGTTAAACTTCAATCGTTTATTACGATTGGTATGCTGAGCAGTATTTCGTTTTTATTAATGCTTTTTAATTTCCCTATTCCGCCTTTCCCAGCATTTTTGGAAGTGGACTTTAGTGATATGCCTGCCTTACTAGCAGCCATCACAATGGGACCGGTAGCTGGTATTTTAGTAGAATTATTTAAAAATGTGTTGGATTGGATTTTCTCAGGTACTCCAACTGGGGTGCCAGTAGGTCATATTGCCAACTTTGCAACAGGTATTTTATTTATTTTGCCAGTAAGCTTTATTTTTAATCGTTTTAAATCGATTGCGGGCCTTATTGGAGGTTTAGCGACAGGTACAATAGTGATGGCAGTGGGAATGAGCGTTTTAAACTATGCTTTATTTTTACCAATGTACACATACTTCCTAGGAATGGAACCAGTTGTAGGAGACTCACTTTATAAAATGATTGTCGCTGGGATTTTACCATTCAACATTGTGAAGGGTATTTTATTAACAGCTATTATGGCTTTATTATTTTCAACAATGCGCAAGTGGATCGACCGCCAGCGCTCAATGTATATAACGAAATAATTGAAGATGAACCTCGGGTGGATGAACTGCTCGAGGTTTTTTGTGGTTTAAACTGGATGGGAGGTAGCTTGGCTAAAGTGAGAGAGATAAAAATCGGAGCGTAAAAATAGAAAAAAGTAATAGAAAATGCTAGCAATCTAGTTCTTTATGATTATTACCTAGTCGAAAGGCATATTTTCATGTAAAATAGAGTTGAGTTTAGAATGTTTGAGGAGTTTTGAAGAGATGAGTGGAAAAAAAGGACAATGGTCAAGTAAATTAGGTTTTATTTTAGCGTCAGCTGGTGCTGCAATTGGTTTAGGAGCGATATGGAAGCTACCGTATGTCACAGGGCAGAGTGGCGGTGGGGCATTTTTCCTAATTTTTGTGCTCTTTACATTGTTAATTGGTTTGCCCATGCTATTATCAGAGTATGTCTTAGGTCGTGGTACACAATCAGAGGCGATAACTGCGTATAAAAAAATCGCTCCGTCAAAACCAGGGTGGGCATGGATAGGCCGAATGGGTGTGCTTGGTTGTTTTTTATTATTAACTTTTTATAGTGTTGTTGGTGGTTGGATTTTCATTTATAGCGGCCTAGGTGTAGCTGGCGCTGTGATAGATCCAGCAATTGATTCAGCTGAATTATTTGGGAAAATTATAGGGACCCCTTGGATTACGCTAGTGGGCTTAGCTTTGTTTACATTAACAAATGTACTAATTATTTCATTAGGTGTACAAAATGGTATTGAGAAAGCTAATAAATGGATGATGCCATTACTCTTTATCATGTTCATTGTTCTTGTTATGCGAGCTGTTACATTAGATGGTGCGATGGAGGGAGTAAAATTCTTCTTATGGCCAGATTTCTCTAATATTACTGGGAAGGCTCTATTAGAAGCACTAGGGCAATCATTCTTTGGACTAGCAGTAGGATTCTCTTGTCTTGTTACATATAGTTCCTATCTAAAAAAAGATGTTAGTCTTCCAAACTCAGCGGGCTCTGTTGTGCTACTAACTGTACTAGTATCTTTTTTGGCAGGACTAGCGATCTTCCCTGTTGTATTTGCCTTTGATTTAGAGCCGGCAGCGGGACCAGGTTTACTATTTATGGTGCTACCGACTGCTTTTAGTCAAATGCCATTCGGGGAAGTATTTTTAGCCATGTTTTTATTGTTATTTTTATTTGCTACATTAACATCATCATTCAGTTTATATGAAATTATCGTAGCAGCCATGATGGAAAATAGTCAGAGATCTCGTCCGATGTGGACACTTTTAATAGGTGTAGTCGTTTTCATTGCTGCCATTCCAGCAGCACTTTCCTCTAGTGTTTTATCGGATGTAACTATTTTCGAGAAAAGTATTTTTGATGCAACCGACTTTTTAGTGTCCAATTTAATGTTGCCATTGGGGAATTTGTTTATTGCGATCTTTATTGCCTATGTAGTGGATAAGGAATTTGTGAAGAGAGAACTGTTAATGGGTAGTAAAATGGGGCAGGGCTATTATTCAACATATCGTATGTTAATGTTAGTCGTTGTACCGATTGTTATTCTCGTTGTATTTATTAATATGTTATTGCAATATTAAAATAAAGATAAGGTGTATCCATTGAAAAGTGGGTGCACCTTTTTTATGTATCGAAAATCAAGATCAATATATTCTAAAAAAACAATGTTATAAAACCTAACATAAGTATTGCGCCATTTTCATTTTTAATGTATTTTAAGGACAGTTATAAAATATTGTGTAAACTAAAATTACATTGGAGTGGTGAAGAATGAAACATTATACAAAAGAAGATATTATTCGTCGGGTAAAGGAAGAAAATGTGAAATTTATTCGCCTACAATTTACTGATATATTAGGAACAATTAAAAATGTCGAAGTCCCTGTGAGCCAATTAGAAAAGGCTTTAGATAATAAAGTCATGTTTGATGGTTCGTCGATTGAAGGGTTTGTCCGTATAGAGGAATCTGATATGTATTTAAAGCCTGACTATGATACATTCGTAATTTTCCCTTGGACTGCCGAGAAAGGAAAAGTTGCTCGCTTCATTTGCGATATTGCGAGACCAGATGGTACACCGTTTGAGGGAGATCCTCGCTCCAATTTAAAACGTGTATTAAAGGAAATGGAGGAGCTTGGGTTTTCATCCTTTAATCTTGGTCCAGAGCCAGAATTTTTCCTGTTCAAGCTTGATGATAAAGGGCATCCAACACTAGAGTTAAATGATAGTGGCGGATATTTTGATTTAGCACCTACCGATTTAGGAGAGAATTGTCGTCGTGATATCGTTCTAGAGTTAGAGGGGATGGGCTTTGAAATTGAGGCTTCTCATCATGAAGTAGCACCTGGTCAGCATGAAATTGACTTTAAGTATGCCAGTGCCATTGAAGCATGTGATCATATTCAAACGTTTAAGTTAGTCGTAAAAACCATTGCTGCACAGCATGGATTACACGCTACGTTTATGCCAAAGCCACTATTTGGGGTCAATGGGTCAGGAATGCATTTTAATCTATCGCTTTTTGAAGGGGATAAAAATGCATTTTATGATGAACATGCGGACTTACAATTAAGTGCAACAGCACGCAGCTTTATGGCGGGGGTAATGAAGCATGTGCATGGCTTTACGGCAATTACGAATCCGCTAGTCAACTCTTATAAAAGATTAGTACCCGGCTATGAGGCGCCATGTTATGTAGCATGGTCTGCTCAAAACCGTTCACCACTCATTCGTATCCCTGCAGCTCGAGGATTGTCTACTCGAATCGAACTACGTTCAGTTGACCCAGCTGCAAATCCTTATTTAGCAATGGCTGTTATTCTTGCATCTGGACTGGACGGTATACGGAAAGATTTAACACCACCTGCAGCAGTGGATCGTAATATTTATAAAATGACAGAGGGGGAGCGTGAGTTAAATGGTATTGATAGCTTACCATCCTCATTGGAATATGCGCTTATTGAATTAGAAATGGATGCCGTAGTTCGAGAGGCTCTTGGCGATCATATTTACGATAAATTTACCGCTGCTAAAGAAATTGAGTGGAATAAATATCGTACTCGCGTCCATAACTGGGAGCGTGAGGAGTATTTAACGATGTACTAAAAAGTGTAGGAGTCTTTTCTCTCCTACGCTTTTTTATATGTGACATGGACATCTTTTTGCTCTATCATTAGAGTAAAGGAGAGTGGACCATGGCACAAACGACTCAAGTTGTAACAATTCAAAATCATGATATTGTGCAATTTGAACATGATATTAATCGAGCTTTAGCAGATTTACGAGGCTTTATCATACTTGATATCAAATACAATACGCTCTATATTGGTGAGCAGACAGTCATCCATTCGGCATTAATTATTTATGAATATAACGATTAGACACCAAAACAGATTAGAATCTGTACGAGTATATCGTTTGGTCATGTCGATGAGACGTGACTTTTTTATTTAAATAAGGATAAGAGAAATACCCGATCTTCTGGAAAGGTTAGAGGTAAAATAGCTACTTCCTCTTTAGTTTTCCATGCGATGTCATAAATTAATCCATCGGGATCTTGAATCATCATTTGTCCACCTGTTATGATGGCTTGAAAATAGCGAACTTCCACTACTTCATTGTGCTTATAATAAATTTCCTTCATAATATCGGCTGTATAGCCTGTTTCCTCATAAACTTCCCGTTTACAGCAAGCCTTAAAATCTTCCGTCGCCTCTTTCCCACCTGATGGGACAGTCCATGTTTTCTCTTCATCAACAGTTCCTTGTAAAACCATTAATAACTGATTCTCTTCGTTCAAACAAATAGCGGCAGCACCTAGCCATTTCATCGTAAAGGCCCCCTTTAACTTCTTTTATACATTTTTATAATGAATACTATTGTAAATAAATATAAGGAGAAACGAACTATAAAAGACTTAAATATGAAAAGCTATTCAAAAAATACTTCCCATTTCACCTGTCCAAAGTTAGCATAAAAAGACAGGTTATACAGCAATATCTATTTTAAGATGGTATCAAGGAGTGAGAGCAATGAGTTGGATTGAGTCGATTCAAAAGGCCATTAATTTTATGGAAGAACATTTATTAGAGGACATCACGATTGAACAGATTGCACAGGAGGTTAATTCATCTGTCTTTCATTTTCAACGAACGTTTGCAATATTGACGGATATGTCCATTGCGGATTATTTGAGACGAAGAAGATTAACATTAGCTGCACAAGAATTAATGGACACAGACCAGAAAATAATCGATCTCGCCTACAAATATGGCTATGAAACTCCTGAAGCTTTTACAAAAGCGTTTCGTAAGCAGCATTATTTAACGCCAAGTGAAGCTAGAAAGAAACAAGGACCATTACAATCATACAATCGCCTGGTCATCCAGGTAAGCTTGAAGGGAGCAGAACCAATGAAGTATAAAATTGTAGAAAAAGACAAGTTTCAAATTGTTGGTGTGAAAAGAACGTATAACTGTCAAAATGGAGAGAACATAAGAGAAATTCCTTTATTTTGGCAAGAAGTGAATCAGAGTGGCCTTGATCATCAGCTATATCAATTAAATAACGGCAGTATCGATGGCGTATTAGGTGTATGTGTACCAAATATAAAGCAAGGACAAAAGGGATTCATTGATTACTGGATTGCTACTGATCATGTAGGGGATGTTGATGAGGGGCTATTAGCAATGGAAGTCCCTGCATCTAAATGGGTTGTCTTTGAGGTCCATGGACCAATGCCAGATGCGATGCAAAATACATGGAAACAAATTTATTCTGAGTGGTTTCCGTCGAATCCGTACGAGCCAGCAGGGACAGCAGAACTTGAGGTTTACCCGGAGGAAGATCCCTACAGCCCAGATTCATACTCAGAAATTTGGATTCCAATAAAGTAATCGTCAAGCCAAGAATGCAAACCGATGCATTCTTGGCTTTTATCATTCTTATAAAAATTTCCTTTTTAACAGTACATTAAAGATGTAAAATAAATGTATGTTTACAATAAACGATTAAATATTAAATGACTTTTTAATCGTTAATTATTTTCATAAGGGGGTTAAAGGATGATGAGAGGTACGATTCAAAACAAACGTGTTGAAATTTCACAAGTGGAAGCATAGCACTTCTTAAAATCAGGGAGAGTAGCGCATGTCGCAACTGTTGATGAGGAAGGCTTTCCTTACGTAATTCCTTTTGTCTATGTATATGAAGGGGATGACAAACTTACACGAATCGAGGAGGTATCTAAGAAAGAATGGTTCTTTGATGCTCTTCTAGAGAAGTATGGCAATCCTGAATGGACATTTGAAAGAGAAGGCTATCCGATTCTGCCTAAAATTGAGCTTTTTGAGGTACAAATAGAAAAAATAACTGGAAAAATAAATCACAGCATGTATCACTGATAAAAAAGGCTAAGTATTAGTTGAAATCTACCATCCTTAGCCTTTTCATTTTACGAGTTAGTTAAAGTGAATAATTGAAGCGTATTGTCAGTATCGTCATAGCCTTGGTAAATAAAGTTCAATTTCTTTAAAACCTTGATAGAATTGATATTTGCAGCCTCAACTTTTGCAACAATTGTATTCATTGCTAAGTTCGTAAAGGCGTAATCAATTAAAGCAGTTATAGCTTCTGTTGCATAGCCCTTTCCCCAATGAACCTTCGCTAAATCATAGCCAATCTCAGTGATAGCATGGTCAAAATCAAACATATTAAAGCCACATGAGCCAATGATATGATTGGATGCCTTTTCAAAGATTGTGAAACGGAGCGCCTTTTGTTGATCTGCTAATTGTTCCAGTAGTTCAATCATTTCTAGGGCCTGGTCTTCATGTGTAAAATAAGTGATATTCATATATTTGGTTACATCAGGATCTGACCAAATGGCCAATAAATGTTTAGCATCAGCCTTCACCATTTTTCGTAGCTGTAATCTTTCAGTGTTAATACATTCAATCAATACTTTTACCTCCAAAAAGTTAGGATGTTGGATGAAAAATATTGCTATCTGTGCATAATTCAGTCCCTTCTAATGAATCTAATTTTATTATAATAGACTGGGTACAGACTGCAAGTAACTGGAGGAAATATTATGATAAGAGTCTCAGAGGAACAATATCCAACCATTAAACAAATGATTTTAAGAGCCCCAACATTTGTTTATAGTATACTAGATCAAATAATAGAAGGAACTGTCTATGCGGATACAACTGCTTTTCAAACTTTATTATTTCATACGAAATCAGGCATTTATTATATATATGGTGATATAAATAAGACTGCGGTTGATCAACAGCTTAGCTATTGCTTTCTAGAATCTATCAAGCAAAAGAAACGTTTTACTCTATTCTCTTCCACAGCACAGTGGGATACTAAAATTGAACAATTATTCGATGGGCTTATTAGAAAATTAGAGCGCTATACATTTTCATTTGATGAAGACATGTATAATCAACGTGAAAAAAGCGAGGGGCATGATTACGAGGTACAACCTATTACTGAACATCTTATTAAAAATTCATTGGAATTCGGGCATGCATATTATGATGAATATTGGGACTCTCCTGCGAATTTTCTTGAAAAAGGCTTTGGCTTTTGTTTAGTCCATCATCACCAAATAATTAGTGAAGCTGTCGCTATTTTTAAATCAAATGATTATGCGGAAATTGATATTATGACGGATCCGAATTTTAGAGGGCAGGGCTTAGCTAGTATGATTGCAGAAACATTTATTGACCGTTGTCTCGCACATGCTATAAAACCTTGTTGGGATTGCGATATTTCGAATACTGCGTCCATTTATCTTGGTACAAAGCTTGGTTTTACTAAGCCGCAAAAATACTCGATTTTTACTAAGAAGGAGCCCACGCTGTCCTCAAAAACATCGTGAGCTTTGTTCCTTAAAAGTATCGATTGCGTAAATCAAAAACACGATAGAATAATCTGGCATCTCTCGCCATTTTATTAGGTGCATTCATATACGGTTGAAGGCATCGTTGAAACTGTTCATCACAATGTCTTGTGCTACCGTGGCGTGTATAGCATTCATCGTGTAGTTTACAGCAAGCATCCACTGCATTCGTAGGCTCGCCTGGCCCTGAGCAGCCAGGACCACAGTACCGATAACCTGGGTAACAAAAACCAAGCTTGCGTTTTCTATTCATTGGCTAAACCTCTCTTTACTATGTTTTTACTATAAAATATGTAACATTTCATGACAAAAGAGGTTAAAAAACTACTAGGCTATTCTTTTAATTTGTAAGGTTGCTGTAAGCTTAAATGAACATAACTGTAAGGATGGGGCGTTATGCTAGCTATAGCATAAAAGATAAGGAGTTAATGCAACATGAATCCATCCGTAACACAGAAAGAACGAATTATTTCCTTAGACATTATTCGAGGATTAGCGTTATTTGGTATTTTATTTATTAATGTAGGTGCCTACCAAGTTCTTATTGAAGGTGGCCCAATGCCTGATTATAGTGGCATCAATGGTGTAATCAATACACTTATTGATATATTTATCGAAAAGAAATTCTTTTCTATTTTTTCATTCCTGTTTGGTGTTGGTTTTTATATTTTCGCTACTCGTGCAGAAGCGCGTGGAGATAGACCGAGATGGCGCTTTGCAAGACGGTTATTGGCATTATTGATTATTGGTATTATTCATATTTTTCTATTTTGGGGCTCGATCCTAGCCATTTACGCAGTGCTTGGATTTTTATTGCTGCCATTTTATTCAGCAAAAGTGACAACAATTAGTAAATGGTTAATGGCTATTATCACGCTTTATATTCTTGCTTTATTAGGACAAATATATATGCCTGCTAATACTACAATGTCAGCTATTTATGGCTTTGTAGGTAATGATGCCGTCTCTATTTTCATTATGTTTTTAAGTGGTTTTTTAGCAGCAAAAGCCGGCTGGATTAGCCATATAACAGAGAATATGCAAAAAGTGAAATGGCTACTTTATGTGACAGGTCCATTATTTATCGGATTTTCATTATGGATTTGGTTGGCATCGCAAGCAGATGATCAACATATACAATCTATTCTTGGCTTAGGTGTTATTCCGACAACATACTTTTATTTAACATGTTTGTTTATAATATTAGAGCAAAAACAAGTAGTGAAACTTCTTCAACCAATCGGACGAGTGGGTCAAATGGCATTTACCAACTATTTAGCACAAAGCTTTATCGGTACTGCTATTATTTCACTAATGGGTTTAGAGGTTGTCTCACCATCAGATATTGTTGTAATAGCGAGCATCATTTTTATTATTCAAATTATTTTTAGTATGCTTTGGTTTAAATTCTTTACAATCGGACCATTTGAAAAGCTATGGCGATATATGACATACGGTAAAAGAGCGGTGACAAAGCAATGATAAAATTCTTGGAATCCCAAACATGTAGTTTGGGATTTTTTCCTGGAGAAAT
>NZ_DAMDAY010000026.1:24272-40391 GCF_032093475.1 Lysinibacillus sp.
GAGAAATAAATATTGTATGATTTTGTAAAAAGTGAAACCTACTATTAATCACATCCGTAGATTAGTTACATGAAATAAAGGAGCATTTGAAAATATGGCAAAACAAATAAAAAAATATATGGCTGTAACAACGGCATCTTTTATGGCTGTACAGCTAGCCGCATGTGGAAATAGTGAAACAAAAATAGTAGAGGAAAATCCTACAACAACATCTGCTACTAATCCGTCAAGCGAAGAACAAACTCAAGCAACGAGTGATGAATTAATAAATGTTTATAATAGCGAAATGGCTGATGCCTGTGATGAATGGCAAGAGGGGGACGATGGTTCCTATGAATGTATCGATGAAGATTCCCCGTATTATTCTCAGCATTTCTTTAATGGTCTCATGTATGCAACGGCGGGCGCAATGATCGGAAGTGCCATTTATAAAAGCCGCAATTTAAAAAATGGCACAGATCGAGATGAACAAAGCGGGGGTGGTGGTTCTACTGTACCTCGATCAACCCAAAATGCTAAGGATGAAAGTAAAACAAATGGTCTCACGAACAGCACTCAAGAAAAGGCTGGTACAACATCCAGTAGCTCTACACCGAGTAGTTCAAACTCCTATTCAAGTGGTCAGCGCTCCAATTCAACGGACAGCTCATCAAAAAGCTCGAACTCCTATTCCAATAGTTCTTCCTCCTCTAGTACAGGGAAATCTGGCTTCGGTTCAGGTGGGGCCTCTCGTGGCGGCTCGTCCTCCTCGTAAGTTTGAAAAGGGAGCATAAAAACTAATGAATTATACACAACAACGACAAGCATTCTATTCTAAATTTCCCCACTTCTTCCCTGATTTTGAGGATTTAGAGTACGCACTTTATGATGTTTTAGAATTGCCAAAACAACAAATCGATCAACTTCACTATGCCACACAAATACTTTGGCGTATCTTTTTAAAAGTAGGGAAACAATTTAAGCATTTATCGTGCGATCAATTATTAGCCTTAGGAATTCGTCCCGAAATGATACCCTATATTCAACTAGATTATTTACAGCAGCAATCTGTTCTGGCTCGCTTTGACTTTATTTGTACAGAGGATGGTCATATTAAATGTCTAGAGTTGAATGGAGAAACACCTTTTCTTGTACAAGAAACCTTTGAAATGAATGAACAGCTCTGTCAGCATTTTAGTTTTAAAAACCCAAATGATGTGACCGCTTTACAAAAAACGTTGTCAGGTGCACTTTTTGCTGCTATGCAATATGTAAACGATGTTAAAAAGCCAAAGATTGTGATCACCGGAAAAATGGCAACAGAGGATTATGAAGAGTATTGTCAGGTGCAATTTATTAAGAGCTGTATTCCTTTTGAAATTGAGTATGTACCTATTCAGAAACTAACCATTTTTTCTAGTGATACGTCAAATGTGTCTCAAGGTCTTTATACACCTGCTATGGAGAAAATTGATATTTTATTTCGTCCTGCACATCCTGCAGAGTTTTTAATAGATGATATAGCTTCAGATGGGGATCGTATTGGGCTACAATTATTAGAGCTTGTCAAAAAGCGACAGCTAGCCATCATTAATCCACCTGCAGCTTATGTCTTACAATCGAAAATCTTATTATGGTTAATATGGGAGCGGAGAAGTGACCCACTACTCTTTACAGCAGAGGAAAGAGCAGCAATTCAGCAATTTATGCTACCTACATATCTTACAGCAGAGCCTTTTATTCGTGAGGATATGCCTTATGTGAAGAAACCTGTTTATTCACGTGAAGGAAATACTGTGGAGATTTACGAAGGTAGTGGGAAGAAACTAAATGCCTCTCAATCCTCCCATTATGATGATAATTTGTTTATTTATCAGCAGTATATAGAGATGCCTAACATAACGATTCAGCTAAAAGAGGGATATCAGTCTAAAAAATGGCTAATCGGTTCATTTGTTGCTGATAATCGAGCGTGTGGTTTAAGCTGTCGCGTCGGCAATCAGATTACTGAATGGGATTCACATTGGTTAGCAGTGGGTTACAAGGAATAGTAAGTCATTAATAGTAGAATCGGCGAGACCTTTTGATAAGTTTCGCCGATTATTGTTTTTAATCATTCCAGCCCTTACATACATCAACCCATTCTTTATAGGGAGTATACGTTTCGAGTTCTGAAATGGTTACCTCTATGGCAGAATTGCTACTACCGCATGCTGGAAATACAGTTGTGAAGCGTTTCAGTGAGTCATCTAAATAAATGGCCACCCCTTCGTTTACACCAAAAGGACAAACGCCTCCAACATCATGCCCAATCATTTTTTCAACGTCATCCCTTGCTAGCATCTTAGCCTTCATCCCAAAGACCGCTTTAAATTTGGCATTATCGATTTTAGCATCGCCTGCAGCAACAATTAATACGGCACCGTCATTCACCAGAAAGGATAAAGATTTTGCTATACGTTCAGGCTCACAGCCGAGTGCCTGTGCAGCTAATTCAACGGTTGCAGAACTTTCTTCTAATTCTTGTATCTTGTGCTCAACATGCCATTGTGCTAAATGATTACGTACTTTTTCAATTGCCATATGTACAACTCCTCCTACTTATCTCTATTACATTCGACATAGTGCTATCCAGTTTAATACTTTTTTAAAAGTATTACTCTAACGAAATGCTAGCCTTTGCAACCAAATGTTAAACCTTTGAAATTAAAGCTATGCCGAATCAGGATAAATTTAATTTTAACATAATTTTCTGAATAAACAGTTGTGAATGCTTTATCTTTCCAGTACGATTAGTTTAGAAGTGTAAAATTACACTGGAGGAGGGTATCTGATATTAGAATTATACAAATTGTATCGGTGTTAATATGTTTATCGGTTGTCACATTAATGGCTGCGCTTATTGTTACACTGAATGGAAGTATACATTTTATGCATTTAGTGTTTACCGTGCCTGTTTGTTTATTTGTCTTTTTTATATCTAGCATGTTTAAATGGATCAACACTAAGAGAAGAAGAGGCTTGTTATTTGGTGCTATGGGGATTGCCTTATTGATTGCCTCCATCAAACCGATTCAACATTATTATAAAATGAGTATCCCGACTGTCGATGCAGAAATTGATGTAACGGCCTATCAGCCATTTGCACAGGGCAATAAAGTGGAAAAGACTGACGCAAAAGCATCCTTACAATTATCGGAGTCATTACCACGTTTAGATGGTGCGACGGCTCTGTATCCTTTGTACGCAGCTTTTGTAGAGGCCACTTATCCAAAAAGTGACTATGCTCCGTATAATAGTAGAGTACAAGTTAATCGAACACCTGAAGCTTATCAAAATTTAATTACAGGAAATGTTGATCTTATCTTTGTGGCAGCACCGTCCACCTCACAGGAATGGCAAGCAGAAAAGGAAGGTCTGACGTTAAATATGACACCAATAGGACGAGAGGCATTTGTCTTTTTCGTGCACCATAAAAACAGTGTCGATAATTTAACTCTAGAGCAGGTGAAAAAAATATACGCGGGCGAAATTACCAATTGGCGAGAGGTAGGTGGCGAGGACGAGACAATTCGTGCTTTCCAACGTCCAGCAGATAGTGGCAGTCAAACAGCACTAGAAAAATTGATGGGCAATACGCCATTGATGAAAGCACCTTCTGAAGACATCGTGTCGGGAATGGGAGGAATCATCCGAGAAGTTTCGCAATACCGAAATTATAAAAATGCCATAGGCTTTACGTTTAGATATTATTCGACAGAGATGGTCAAAAATGAAAAAATTAAATTATTAGCTATTGATGGAGTGGTACCGACTAAAGAAAATATTCAAAATGGTACATACCCTTTAGTATCAGAATTTTATGCAATCACAGCAGGAACAGAAAATCACAATGCACAAAAATTAATTGATTGGATTCTTTCTGAGGAAGGGCAAGTCATGGTTGAAAAGGTCGGCTATGTACCACTGGAAAATCATTAAATAGTTTGCTATACTAAGAGTAACAATCGAATGAATAGTTTTCTAGGGTTCCGTAGCCTTGCTAGTCTGGTCCGAGAGAAAACCACAAATTGATTTTGTGACACGGAAGGATAAAAGCCTGGGAGATACTGTTTTTAAAACAGTTTCTTCAGGCTTTTTTTGTTTGGATTAAATTAACTCACAAAGTGAATGCTAAACAACGGTTAATCGTCCGTGTCTTATAAAATGGAGGGGTTTTTATGAATAAACAGTGGATAAGTGTCATTGTAGCGGCTTGCTTTGAAGTATGTTGGGTCATTGGTTTAAAGCATGCAACAAGTGTATGGGAATGGCTAGGTACTGCCATTGCTATTTTTGTAAGTTTTTATCTGCTTATTAAGGCAGGGGAGCATTTACCAGTTGGTACGGTTTATGCTGTCTTTGTCGGTTTAGGGACAGCTGGAACTGTTTGTGCGGATAGCTTGTTATTTGGGGAGCCATGGAAATTAGCAAAAATAGTATGTATTGTAGTGTTACTCGCAGGAGTAGTCGGCTTAAAGCTTGTAACTGGAGAGTCAAAGGATCAAGAGGTGACTGAATAATGGCATGGATGGCATTAGTGATTGCAGGATTGTGTGAGATGATGGGTGTATATATGATCAGTAAATATAACAAGATGAAAAGTATGAAAAATTTAGGATTACTGATTTTTGCATTTACCTTAAGCTTTGCAGGTCTTGCCTATGCAATGGAAACATTGCCAATGGGTACAGCCTATGCTATTTGGACAGGAATCGGTGCGGCTGGGGGAGCACTGCTAGGAATGCTATTTTTTAATGAATCCAAGGACTGGCGCCGTATTGTTTGTATTATCCTTGTATTAGGGGCGGCAGTCATGTTGAAGTTGTTATCATAATAAACAGGCACTCCTGCATAAGCGGAAGTGCCTGTTTTCTTATATTATTTCTTTACATCTTTTGTCCATTCAGCTACCTTATCTGGATTAGCTTCTACCCATTCTTTCGCAGCGTCTTTTGGATCTTTACCATCCATTACTTCTAGCATTACGCTTTCTAAATCTTCTGCTGTCCAGTGGAAGTTATCTAAAACAGAGTATACATCTGGTAAATCTTCTTTCAAGCCTTTACGAACAAATGTATTAATGGTTTCTTCTCCACCATATACACCTTTTGGATCTTCTAAGTATTTAAGATCATATTTCGCAAATTTCCAGTGAGGTGACCAACCTGTGACAACAATCTCTTCTTCATTTTTCAGCGCCTTAGCCAATGAAGTTGTCATTGCGCCAGAAGAAGAAGTAATAAAGTTCCAATCTGCTAAATTATCATATTCTTCTATTGCTTTTTCCGTAGCAGCCGTAATACCAGCACCCGGTTCAATCCCAGTGATTGTATGATCAGCTTCATTTGTTAAGTCTTCAATAGAGTTAACATTCATATAGCTTGGAACAACTAAGCCAATTTTTGCACCAGCAAGGTTTTCTCCAAGCTCATCTAAATCAGCTTTATATTTTTCGTACTGTGATGCATGTGTATGTGGTAACCATGCAGCAACCATTCCGTCAGCTTCCCCTTTAGAGACAGCCTCCCACATAATTGCATTATCTAAAGGAGTTAATGTCACATCATAACCTAAATCTTCGAGAACTTGCCCAACAACATTCGTTGAGGCGATTTCTGTATCCCACTCAACATAGGCAAGGTTTACCTCCTTAGAATCACTGGTTTTTCCAGAGCTTGAGCCTGAATCGCCTCCACTACATGCAGCGAGCATGAAGCCTAGACCTAGAGCCATTCCTAACTTTGATATTGTCTTTAGTTTCATCGAATCTCCCTTTCTATTTATCATTTTATCAAACTGCCAACACTATCCATAAGGTGCATGCCGGCGAGAAAGATTAACTATGTTTCTATAATGCTTTCTTTTTATTAAAGCTTTGTGTTAAGCGGTCAATAATAATAGCAAAAATAACTAAGCCTAGGCCTGCAACAAAGCCATTCCCAACTTGTGTACGTTGAAGGGCTGTTAATACCTCTCGTCCTAGACCCGGTGCTCCAATCATAGAAGCAATAACTACCATAGAAAGTGATAGCATCACGGTTTGGTTAATTCCGGCCATAATCGTAGATTTAGCCAAAGGAATCTCTACTTTAAATAGTTTTTGACTAGCGGTACTACCATAGGAGTCTGCTGCTTCGACTAATTCCTTCGGTACTTGACGAATACCGAGGTTTGTCATACGTACTGTTGGGGGTAAAGCGAAAATAACAGATGCAAAAACACCAGGCACAATCCCGATGCCGAAGAAGGCAACTGCTGGGATCAAATAAACAAAACCAGGCATTGTTTGCATGAAGTCAAGTATTGGTTTAATAATGTTTTCAGCTATTGTAGATTTCGACATTAGAATACCAAGTGGAATACCGATAATGATGGATATAATACTTGAAAAGAGCACGAGTGTAGTTGTCTCCATAAGGTGTGTCCATAGTCCTTGATTATAAATAAACAAGAGACCTATTAATGAGAATGCAGCTAGCCCGAATTTTTTGCCTGAAACGAAGAAGGCAAATATCACTACAAGTAATATAAGAATAATGGCTGGGATACCCATTAATAAATCAGTGACCTGATTCATGAGTAGTTTTCCAAATTGCTGAATAGAGTTAAAGAACGCTGAAAAATTACTCGTCAACCAGTCCATAGCTGATTCTACCCATTGAGCTAGTGGTATTGTTGGAATATTATCTAAAAAATTATTCATGTACTTCGGCCTCCTCATCGCTCGTTGAAAGTGCTTGGATGACAACGCCCCTAATGAGAACCCCTAGTAAGCGGTCATCTTTTACAACTGCGATAGGAGTAGGTGAATTATAAATCATCCCTAGAATATCTTGTAATAGCATATCTGGTGGAACGGTTAGCACCTCTGTTTGCACAATGGAGTGGACGGTCTGTTCATGCTTTTTAGCTGCAGCTAGTGCATCATCCGCAGTAATATAGCCTTTTAAGTGTCGATTTTTATCAACAGCCATTAATAAACTAACTGCTTCTTGTCGCATGCGTTTGAGTGCTACTGTAGGGCCATCCAAGTCTACATTAACGTAAACAGGTCGTACCATAACATTTTCAGCTGTTAATACTTTAGAACGGTCCACATCCTCTACGAATGTTTTGACATAATCATTTGCTGGGTTGGTTAATATTTCCTCCCCTGTACCAATCTGAATGATAGAACCATCCTTCATAATAGCGATCCGGTCCCCAATGCGTAATGCTTCATTTAAATCATGTGTAATAAACAAAATCGTTTTTTTCAATGTTTGTTGTAGATCAAGTAGTTCATCCTGCATTTCTTTACGAATCAAAGGATCTAGTGCAGAAAAAGCTTCATCCATTAGCAGTATTTCAGGGTCATTTGCAAGTGCACGCGCTAACCCAACACGCTGCTGCATACCACCAGATAATTGACTTGGATACTGATCTTTGTATGCAAGTAATCCAGCATTTTCTAGAGCCTGTTCAGCTTTTGCTTGTCGTTCTTCCTTTGAAATACCACGAATTTCAAGGCCGTATTCGGTGTTTTGAAGTAGTGTACGATGGGGGAATAAACCGAAGTTTTGGAATACCATACTCATTTTGTTTCTTCTTACAGTCCGTAGACTTTCTTTTCCCATTGTAGAAATATTTTCTCCATCAATATATATATTTCCGCTCGTTGGTTCAATAAGGCGGTTTAAGAGCCGTATAAGGGTTGATTTGCCACTACCTGACAAACCCATAATGACGAAAATTTCTCCTTCATTGACAGTAAAGCTTGCATCGTATACACCAACAGTTGCACCTGTTTCTTTTAAGATATCAGTCTTACTTTTTTGTTGCTTAACGAGTTCTAGTGCTTGGGGAATATGTTTGCCAAACACTTTCGATACGTGTTCTATTTTAATTTTTTCCATAGAAGCACTCCTTTCGTAAATTATTACTATGTGAGGATAATGATACCCAAAAATAAACAAGTAACAACTTTACTGTAGCAAAGGGTTGTTACTTTTGTCAAATCGACAAAAAAGAAAAAAACCGCTTAAACGCTGTTATATCAGCGCTTAAACGGATTTTAATTTGGATATAAAAAGCTTTGAACTCTGGCAAAGCTTTCATCATTACCGACAAAATAAATAATGTCTCCCTCTTCGAATGAGACATAAGGTCCAGGGGATAGTAATAATTCATTACCACGTCGAATTCCTACAATGGTACTTGATGTATTTTGCCAAAAGTTTAATGCTTGTACTGTTTGATGAATGCAAGGGCTATCAGCTGTCATTTCTAATTGATAGGGAATGAAAGGATTGACTGAACGGAAATGCTCTGTGCGGCTAATTAGCTGCTTTGCTTTATCTTGTAAATTAATTAATTCATGATGCTGTTTTTGGATGCTAGTCAAAAGTTCATTTTGTATTTCATGTATAGATTGAACATCATGAAACTGTCTAACGAAATGTGCCGCTTTTTCATAAGATTTAATGATAACTCCACTACCTTTTGAGGCCTCTACAATTTCTAAGTCTTGTAAAACAGCAATGGCTCTTCTTGCAGTTTCCGCCGAAACATTATATTGACTTGCTAAAGAGGATCTTGCATATATTTTATCGCCAATTTGGTATTTTCGTTCCACGATCTTTGATGCAAGGTCATTGGCTATTTGTTGATATTTTGGCTGTTTTACTTGAACATTTTTTTCTAAGTTCATTCTTAACTTCCTTTCGTCATTACAGGTACCACAGCTTATTATAGACTAGCCTGCACAGAAAAAATAGCATCTCCATAAGCTAGTAGTATATGATGTAAAAGTAATGTTAAAATTTTTGTATCTTATATTTATAATCAAAGAATAATAGCTGTTGATTGACACTTTTTAGTTATTATTATAAACTAAGTTACGTTATGTAAGTGCTGTGAAAATACATGTGCTCAGTTGGTGTATTTACCCCAACTGTTTCTATAGAAGGTTGGAGATTATAATGACAATTACGACTAAAGTTATGGACTTAGTGAAAGATAAAATGACAATGGTGAAGTATACCGACACAGAAAATATTTGCCTTGTTGGACCTGTAAATTTACCGATTAAACAAGGTGATTTTTCTGCCACATTTCAATGGTATAACTGGCTTAAAGTTGATGCGAATTTATCAAAAGAAGAAATCATTGATGGATTAGCCACTGCCAATTTAGCCTTTTTACAGCAATCATCAGTCCTTGTATATGGTGATTTTACCCATTCAGAAGATGCTTTAATCCGAATGCATAGTATTTGTCACACAGGTGACATATTTGGCAGCCAACGCTGTGATTGTGGCTATCAATTGCATGAGTCCATGAAAATGATTGTGGAGCATGGCTGCGGAGCAATTTTTTATTTAGCAGACCATGAAGGCCGTGGTATTGGTTTATTCTCTAAATCTCTTGCTTATTTATTACAAGAGGAAGGGTTAGACACGGTTGAGGCAAACCATGCTCTTGGCTTCCCGGACGATACTCGTTCTTATGAAGAAGCACTTGCCGTTCTAGCTACGCTGCGTTCTAAACCGGTAACACTTATTACAAATAATCCTAAAAAACTGGCTGCTTTAGAGGATCGCGGCTTGGCAGCAGAAGGGCATGTACCTTTATGGGGTGGGTTGACGGAGACGAACCGTTATTATTTAGAAACAAAGGTTGAAAAATCTGGACATATACGCGAAAAGCAATGAGTGGAGGTTACGATCATGACGAATTTAGATGAAAAGTATATGCAATTAGCACTAGATTTAGCAGCTAGTGCGAAAGGAAATACTAACCCAAATCCACTTGTTGGGGCAGTCATTGTGAAGGACGGCGTGATTGTTGGCACAGGCTTACACAGAAAAGCAGGTGAACCTCATGCAGAAGTGCATGCTTTTCGCATGGCTAGTGAACATGCACACGGTGCGACGCTCTATGTAACGCTAGAGCCCTGCTCACATTATGGCAAAACACCTCCTTGTGCGAATTTAGTGAAGGATTCTGGAGTACGTCGTGTTGTGGTTGCTATGCAAGATCCTAACCCAGCTGTAGCAGGGCGTGGCATTCAATTGCTTCGAGATGCTGGAATAGAGGTAGAAGTGGGGATTTTAGAGCAACAAGCGCGCCGTTTAAATGAACGCTTTATTCACAATATGTTGACGCAACGCCCCTTTGTCATTTCAAAATTTGCTATGACTTTAGATGGGAAAATTGCCACACATACAGGGCATTCTATGTGGGTGACAGGCGAGGCAGCGCGTGAGGATGTGCACCAAATTCGTCATGAAGTAGATGGAATTTTAGTAGGTGTTGGTACAGTCATCGCTGATAATCCTACTTTAACAACAAGATTAAAGGAAGGGAATGGAAAACATCCAACACGTATTATTATGGATAGTTCTCTACGTACACCTGACCTTGCGAATGTGTTAAATACAGAGCAAGCACAAACGATTCTTGTTTGTAGTAAGGACGTAAGCCAAGACAAGATTGATCAGTTTACAGAGAAAGGTGTCACGGTTTTACCTGTGGGCAAAAATGAACACGGACTTCAGATTGATGAGATGCTTGAACAGCTTTATCAACTTGGCATTACAGATATTCTACTAGAAGGTGGAAGTAAAGTGAATGCTTCATTTTTACAGCTAGGAGCTATTGACAAGTATGTGGTGTATATTGCCCCTAAAGTTCTGGGAGGGAATTTATCGTTAACGCCATTTGCTGGCTATAATCCCTCTTTTATGAACGAAGCATGGAATGTTGAAGTTACTACATTTGATAAAGTCGGCGAGGATTTGCGAATTATTGCCTATCCAAAGCTAGGTGAGGAAAAATGAATTACCATGCGGATGTATGTATAGTAGGAGCAGGACCAGCTGGAACATTGCTGGCCTATTTATTAGCCCAAAAAGGGTTATCCGTGATTCTACTAGAGCAGAACGCAGCACTCGGCCAGGCATTTCGTGGCGAGCATTTAAATGAGGAGGGCGAGGCTGTTTTAAAAAACCATCATCTTTTTGAAGCAGTCGAATCCCTTGGCGTATTACGAATGGAGAAGCTTGAGTATTACGCAGAAGGTAGACCTTTTAAAACGATATATCCTGATGAGGGAGTAGGGCATTTAGGTATACATGTACCGCAAAAACATTTATTAAAAGCCATTATACAAAAAGCACAATTATTACCCAACTTTACATGTTTACTACATACAAAGGTAATAAAGCTCGTTATGGATGCATCTGGATATTATAAAGGGGTCACAGCAATAAAAGGTGGAGACACGATAAAAATCAATAGTCAGTTAATAATTGGTGCTGATGGCCGCTATTCTACCATTCGTAAGCAAGCACATATTGATGCTCAAAAACATAAACATGGCTTTGATTTACTATGGGCTA
Organism: Lysinibacillus sp.; assembly: GCF_032093475.1. NCBI lineage: Bacteria > Bacillati > Bacillota > Bacilli > Caryophanales > Bacillaceae > Lysinibacillus > Lysinibacillus sp. The sequence goes on from NZ_DAMDAY010000026.1 coordinate 35,675, forward strand.
AAATTCCTGCCCCTCCTGGCTGGGAACCATCAATTAAAATGGCATTAATCGAAGATAAGCAACTGTCATTGTTTACACAAGTCGGGGGCTTTATTCAAATTGGCTGGAATATTGAACAAGGGAGCTTCCCACAGCTTCGAAAACAAGTGTTTACACCATTTATACAACAGCTTTCGGATGCATTTCCAGAGTTAGCGAAGACCGTGACGGAGCGTATAACATCTTGGCGTGATTTTGTGTTGCTGGATGTCTTCAGTAGCCATTGTCATAGCTGGGGGACAAAAGGTCTTGTCTTGTTAGGGGATGCTGTTCATACTATGACACCCACTGGCGCCTTTGGGCTTAATAGTGCACTGAAGGATGCAGAGTGTCTTGCGTCATTACTAAATAAAGACACGCTAGCACATTTTAATGTACAAGATTTTCAACAAATGCGTAAGCAAGCCATTGAAGAAGTATTAGCAAAACAAATTGAAAAAGAGCAAACATTTGCTGATAATTTCATCAATAAGGCTTCTTGAAGGGACGAACAACTAGATGAAGTTTGGCTTTGATATAGATGACACATTAATTGATTTACGAGCACATGCCTTTTCTCTTTACAATCAAAAACTAGGGAAGAATGTTTCCTTTGAAACCTTTCAAGCCTTACAACGAGTAGAAATTCATGAACCTTTTGGTTTAACGGATGAGGAAGGTTCAGCAATGTGGAATAGCACATTAGAGGAAATTTATTTTACGAACTGTCCTCCTTTTAAGGACGCCTTAGAAACACTGCAAGCTTTAGCCGAGTCAGGACATGAGATTTACTATGTTACTTCTCGTCCTAAGCAGTATTGTGCGCAAACAAAAGCATGGATGGAAGAGCAAGGTTTTCCCATTACCGAAGGACGTTTTTTCTGTGGGATGCAAGATACAGAAAAAGTAGCCATTATAAAAGAGCTTGCTTTAGATATTTATGTAGATGATAAACCAGCTGTGCTGGAAACGCTGAACGACGTAAGGACTAAAGTTATGTTAAAAAATCAATCCTATAACCAACATGTGAATCTACCACGCTTATATGATTGGCAAGAGTTTCAAGGGATGCTACAAAAATAAAGGATTGGTGCAACGAATACCGTTGTACCAATCCTTATTTTGTTAAAATCGACTAAGCTGAAAGGTTGTTAAATCCTGTTTACTTTTGCCGTCAATGATTAAATCCGCTAATACTTCTCCAACGGCACTGCTAAATTTAAAGCCATGTCCAGAAAAGCCTGCAGCGATGATGATATTTTGATGTTCAGGTAAAAAATCGATAATGAAATCTTCATCTGGTGTCATCGAATATTTACATGTTTTTCCGTATTTTAATGCTCCGTGCTGGGGCATGAACTGATCGATAAAGTTTTGTAAGTCAACGCTGTCGGCTTCATCAAATGGTCGTAACGGTTCATTTGGATTAATCGCTTCACCGCCATCATGTCGTCCAAGCTTCAATCCTGTCCCATCAATACTTGGAAAGCCATAGTAGGTCGAATCGGCAAATTCAAAGCAATAGGCTGGAAAAACCTCGTCATGATAAAGCTGCTCATCTGCGTCAAACCATGCAAAAGTTTTCCGAGTTGGTGTTACTGGAATAGTTATACCAAGCGTTTGGAGTAACTCCGTTGCCCAGGCACCTGCAGTTACAATTAAGTGCTTCGCCTTGTAGATGTTTTGTGCTGTTTGAACTTGTACCATTTCTCCAGCTTGGATGGTCAGTACTTTTTCGTTTGTCTGTAGGCTTGCCCCAGCTTCTAAAGCTAATTTTTTATAAGCTCGTATACACGCTTCCACACGAAGGACACCTGCTGTCGGCTCAAAATAAGCTACTAAATTTACTGGCAAGGATAGCCCTGGCCATTTATTCATTGCTTCAGCTGCTGAATAGTATTCGAGTGCTAAGCCATAAAATGCTGCACTAGCTTTCACGTTCTGAATAAAAGCACATGTTGGTTCGCCAATATTTACTACCCCTGTTTGTAAAAATAAATGTTCGTCTGCTAGCGTTTCGAGCTCCTGCCAAAGCTCCCCAGCTCTTTTGACAAAAGGCACATAACTAGCGCCTTCCCCATAAGCATAACGGATAATTCGTGTGTCCCCATGATGGCTACCTTCCTGATGAGGGGGAGTATAAGTATCTAGCATAAGGACTTTTTTTCCAGCCTTAGCTAAATAGTAACCAGCAGCCATTCCCATAGAGCCAGCACCCACAATTATGACATCATATACCATTTTAATCCCTACTTTTTTGCTCTAGTATAACAGATGAATCGTTAAGGAAACAGAAATTTTTGAAAGTAAATAAGCACAGCACCTACTCTCCTAATGGACGAAGGTGCTGTGCACGTCAGATTTACTACTTTGAGCTTGGTAGAACTTTGTTGAGGATAATAGCAACGAGGGCAGCAGTTGCTATGGGTGAGCCAAATAAATATTGAACAGTTGTAGGTAACGAGTATAAGAAATCATCAGGCAATAAAGAAAGAGCTAACGTTAAAATGATAGGGATTGCTATCACATACATTTCCTTTTCACCAATACGTTCATTTTTCATGACCTGTAAACCACTAATGGCTATTATGCCACAGACAATCACAAATACACCACCGATGACGGCAGACGGAATTGCTGAAATAAGTGCAGCTAATTTACCAGAGAACCCGAAGACGATAAACCAAATACCCGCAGCGATAAATACTCGACGGCTTGCAATCCCTGTAATAGAGATAACACCTGCATTGGTAGAGTAGCCCGTAACTGGAGTTGATCCTAATAATGAAGCAATAAAGCAACCAATTCCTTCACCAATAACACCACGATTAATTTGTTTATCGGTTAATGGTTTGTCGATGACATTGCTGATCGCAAACCATGTTCCAGTAGTTTCTGCCATTAAGACAATATAAATAATGACCATTGTGATAATTGCTGAAATATTAAAGCTAAAGCCAAAATCTGCGAAGGGAATTTGTGGCATACTAAACCATTTTGCTTGCGATACTGCTGATAAATTTAAAACACCCATCATATTTGCTGCAATACTACCAGCGATTAAGGCAATGATAACGGAAGTAATACGGAATAGACGTCCTTTTTGATGAAAGACCGTGCCTAACATAACACAAATAATCAAGACAATTGCTGAAATTAACGCTAAATAGATATTTTGGTTAATGGATGCACCTGCTCCATTAAAAATATTATCACTTAAACCGACAGGCATTAAGGATAGACCAACCACAAAAATAATTGTTCCTCCAACAATTGGTGGAATAAATGTTTTGACAATTTTATTGAAGATGCCTGTATAGCCTAAAATAATGACTAAAATAGCTCCTATTAAGCTAGCACCTAACACAGTGCTCCAGCCTAAATCACCACTACCGCTTGCTGCATAGATCCCAACAATGGCGCCGAGTGGGACATAGGAAGGGCCTTGTGCCATCGGTAATTTCATACAAAAATGTGTTTGTACAATCGTTGCGATTCCTGCCGCAATAAACGTCGATTGAATTAATGCACTTGCCTGGCCAGTTTGTAAGCCGATAAGCATGGCAATTAAAAATGGGACTACGTAAACATCCATTGCCATGACATGCTGTAACCCTAGAAGGGCTGATTGACCAATCGAGACTTTTTCATCTGGTAATACGGTTAACTGGGTTTTTCTTGTTTCATTAGTTTGTTTACTAAGTTGCGTTTCCACGAAGATGTACACCTCAAATAATTATTTAGTTACTATAGAAATTAGAGAATCAATATTACTCTCTCGTATGAACTTTATTTCCTTGCACCCAAACCTCACGAATATTTTCTGGACGCACAAGATACATCATTTTTTGAAAAATATCGCGTAAATCTTCATTCTGATCAAAAATAGGGAGCTTGGCAGAAGGGATTTTTGTATCAATGATCTGTACATCCCATGTATAGTGTTCCTGTAAACGGCCTATTGGAAGGCTTAGGCTTTCTCCACCGCCAGCTGTTGCTAAATAAAATGCCTCATTAATGGTAATACGTGAATTTGGCACACCACGTTGATCAGCAGCTATAGCTGTATCTACACCATCCTCTAACATTCTCGATGACATAACAGCCTGTCTTGCATTATCAAAAAGACTTGGAGAAAATCCTCCTGAAACATCTGAGCCTAATCCAATATCAACACCCATCGCATGGAAGCGGGCGATAGGAATGACACTATTAGCAAAATAGGCATTGGAGATTGGACAATGGCCAATGGCAGTACCAGTTTCAGCAAATAGTCGTGCATCGTCATCACTTAAGAAATTACAATGTGCCATGACAGATTTTTTACCTAATAAACCAAAGTCATGTAAAGCAACAGCATCATTTTTATTAAATCGTTCTTTAACATAGCCATGCTCCCAGTCACTTTCGCTACAATGCGACTGAATATGTGTATCATATTTTGCAGCTAATTCACCTAAACCTTTTAAGGCATTGTCAGTACAGCTTGGTATAAAACGTGGTGTCACAACTGGATAGACACCTTGTTTAGTTGTTTTGGCTAGTTCTTTTACTGCTAAAATAAACTCTTCTGTATCGGCTAATGCTGTTTGTGTGTTTGCATCACGATAAAAATCTGGATTTTGCTCTGGATCATCCATGACCACTTTTCCGACTAGTCCTCGTTGGCCCTTCTCTGCGCAAATTTTAGCTAAAAGAA
>NZ_DAMDAY010000027.1:0-3738 GCF_032093475.1 Lysinibacillus sp.
ATAGTAGAATTATCGTGTCCATGGAAAAACTGGGAATCATACGCTACCTTTTATTTATGGCGTGTTCTTTATTAAATAATAAAAGGAATCCGTTCTGATAGAAAATTAATCAAAACGGATTCTTTTTTATGAGCCTGATTGTATTTAAGAAAACACTATTTTTTTACAATCGGTATATAAATATCAAAATGTGGATCGTTCGGATCTTGATCAACTGGATAATGTTCATGCTTAATCGGCATGTAAGGATCAGAGTAATCTACACCAGCTTCTCTATATGCGGTATAGTCGCTATCAACTAACCATTGATGTAAGTCCGTATAGGTTTTTTGAATATCTTCTCCTTTGTTATGTGTTGTCTTCACATACGTCCATTCAGGAACCGATATTTCAATCATTCCCTCAGGAATTTCCTGCTCCTCACTCACTTCATACACCGCGTAATGTGTGAATCCATTGTCAATTACATGATAAGACAAACCTAATTGAATAGTAGGATTCACCCTATTCTCTAGCTCATCGGCACGGTCTTGAACTTGTTGAATGATATTTTTTAAATGAGGTACAATTTCAGAGAACGTTCCCTCCCATTTTAATCCTACTGCCCGATAGGCTGGTAATGTTATAATTTGATAACTCAAGTTATCTACCTCCCTTTCCCCTAAGTAATAACAATTATTTCAAAAATAGCGAAATGACACAATATAAAATGGCTGGTGATTGCATTTATTTCAAAGACAGATATATTTAATTTTCTTAAAACGTGATGTGCCAATAATTGAAATCCTTTCTTTTTATTAATTGAATAGTTGAAATATTATCGTTATACTTAAACTACTTTTATAATAACGCTCCTTAGAAAACTTATGTTGAAGACTACTAGTATTGAGGAGGAAGTAGAATGGAAGAATTCATAGTAGAAAAAGCAATACAAGATATTATCCAGACGATTTCGCTTGGTGTTATGGGTGTGGTCGCCTGAATAAGGATGGTCATCACCTTCGAACTGGTTGGCAAGGAGATAAGACAGTTACCATCTTTACACCTGAATCAAAATACATGGGTATTCCTGGTTTTTTATATGGTGGTTTACTTGCATCTTTAATTGATTGCCATGGATCAGGGTCTGCTGCGCTTGCGTTGCATCGTAAAAATGGACATGAAATTGGTGATGGAGCAGAGCCACCAAGATTTGTAACGGCTAACCTGAATGTAGATTTCCTAAAACCGACTCCGCAACACGTCCCATTAAAAGCAATTGGTACTGTTGAAGAAATTCATCCGAAACGATGGAAGGTTGAAACAGAAGTGTACGCTGAAGATACGCTCTGTGCTCGAGGTACAGTAGTTCTTGTCGTCATGCCTAGTACATTTCAAAAAAAGAATGATTAACAGTTGTGATTATGATTAGCTAAACAAGTTAACCTATGGAAGGTTAACTTGTATTTATGTGGGCTTTTTTAGTGTAAATCAAATACGATTGGATCAATTTGTTTTTTGATTATTACAGTTGATGGCACTAGCTTTAAATTAGCTGGGATTTGTTCGAAATTCTCAAACTGTAATTTATAAACCGTACGATTGTTAATGTAATCTGAAGAGGCAGAATTATAACCAATTAAACGATTATCAATCGCCAGATGCCAATCAGATGCCAGCATCTCAGGCTCTCCCTCTGTAGAGATCGCTATATAAAGTGTACGTTGTTTGATTTCTAATGAATCAATGGTGTAAGTAGCATTATTAAATTGAAATGGCTGTATATGTGCAGTATCTACTTCTGTCTCAAATAAATCGAACACAAATGCTTCCATTTGAAGTACTTCAAACGTAGCAGGGTTAGTATACTTCGGGACAGATGTCGTATAAATCATTTCACCCAATATAGCTGTGCCGCCACCACTAGCTGAAAAGTTTGAAATCATTGGTTGTTCTCCATCTATTCGTTTAGTAGTGATAATTAATTGCCCTTCTTTATCTCGTATGGAAAATCGAACATTTGATTTTACACTTCCGAAAAAGTCGTCTTGTGCTTCATCCACTTTATGTGAGTTGGCCACTTCTATATCTTGATATTTATTTAAAAGTTGCTTATATACATTATCTTGATCTCTCTGATACTGTTCTTTAAATTTAACTCGATAATGAATATCGATGTTTTCCCCATTCTCGACAACTTTATCAATAGAAACATCTAGGAATGGCTCATTGTAATTTAAGACTTGCTTACTATCTAAATGTTCTTCTTGCTCACTACTACTCGTTTCTACTAATTGTGTTGGCTCATCCACTTGTTGTGTGACTTCAATCGGTGGACGGTGCCAATAATAAAACGTAAAACTAAGTATAATAACGGCAACACTGATTACAGAAATTTTTAAAGTATACCAGGATTTTTTCCGCTTTGTATCAGTGTAAATATGGTGCATAATAGCATCCTCTTTGCTACTTGTTATTTTAGGTATATTAAGCTGTGCAAATAAGATGTTTTGCTCATTTAATAGTTGCTCATATTCACATTGACAATTTTTACAGAATTGTAAATAATCTTCTATTTTCTTTTGTTCATCCTCATCTAAAAAACCTTCTACATAATCTTCTAACAAAATTGGTTCACATTTCATAAAAATAACCTCCTTTTGTCATTGTGATGGACCTAAGTTTTCTCTTACTTCTGTGTAGCTTGTTACGAACATCATTTAAAGAAATCTGAAGCACTTCACTTATTTCATCATAGCTTAGCTCATTTACATATTTCAGTAACAATACCATGTACTCTGTTTCATCCAATTGTTGTAAAAGCTTTTCTAACTGCTCATTTCTTTCGTGTAGCAACAATACTTTTTCCGGATAACGATTATCCATTACATTACTGTCGATTTGCATCGTTTGTATCTTTTGAATCCGTAAATAATCGAAACAATTATTGACTACAATTCGGTATAGCGAGGCATTAAAGGAGCCTATTTTTTTATATTTATGTAGGCTATAAAAAACTTTTATAAAAATATCTTGAACGATATCTTCAGCTGCAGCACGATTTTTTACTATTCTGATGACTGTAGTAAAAATTTTCTGCTCATAATGTTTTACAATATGTGCAAAATGATGACTTTCACCATTTTTAACTCGTGTAATGACTTCATCCATCTCCATTTGTATCACCTCCCTACTACTATAACGAAAAAATTTTCATTTCCTCTCAAAATTTCCCTTTATTTTTGCAGATTTTGAGTTTAGCTATTGATTATTCTATAAACAAAACAATAGAAGAAATAAAAAATGTCTAAAGGATTCTTGTCTTTATTTTTGGACAAGAACCTTTAGACAAATTATTATAATTGAGAGTAATTGGTCAGAAAAAACTTCTCTGATTATAGTAAGACATAAGTTTAAAATGTTCTTCTTATTAAATAGCCGCACTTTATTGTAATGGAATGTTTACTTCAATATTGTTCCCGATAGGATTGGTGTAATAGTTTAAATATATTTTTGCCTTCCCAGTATAGTCTTCAAATTGGGTCGTCTCCATTACGTACTGTTCGTCTCTTGAAATTGTCACACCTTTAATTTCTAACGGCGTACCATCTTCTTTTATGGCATCAGAGAACATTAAAAATTTGCCTTTATTATCCTTATTAATCTTAACTGATACACTTTGCTGCGCTGCGGAAAGGTCTTCATTAAAATACGTAGGCTTTGTGAGTATTTCTTTTGTGCTAAAATCAACTTCAACAA
>NZ_DAMDAY010000027.1:3748-25978 GCF_032093475.1 Lysinibacillus sp.
TCAACAAAATCCTCACCCTTTGGCACTGCATGAACCGCTCCAATCATAACCTTCAGTGATGCAGGATCATCGAAATAGTTACTTTGCAAATAGAGCGTAAATTTGCCATCGCGAATATTTCCGCCTTTTGAAATGCCATTTATAATACTATCTCTGCGCTCACCGCTTTCTGTCATGACGGCAACATCATCCAGCGCTAATATTTGCATTGTATTATCTTTGGCAAGCTCAATATCGAGTGCCACTTTTAAAGGAGAACGGCGAATTTGTGTAATCGTAAATTTCTGTCCATTGACATCTATCGTACGATTCGCAGTAAAAATTTTCTCCTCTGCGACCTCGTTTTTCAGCGAAAATGGTAAAGTAATTTTAATGTTTCCCTTCTCTTCATCACTAAAGTAAAACACTGCTTTAAAATCCTTTGAAGTATAGGCAATAGGCTCTAAAAAATTATATTCCACTGATGACGAAATATATGTTTGGTTGCTTGCATTTCTAATAAACGTACAGCCGCATTCAATCTCCTCGCCCCCATGGAACAATTGAACTTTCTCTAAGTTTAAATTTGACATATCAAATGAGGCTTCAGCGTCATAGAAGAGAACTAATCCCGAATTATCGGCAATCACGCCCTGTAATGTAAGTGAGAGACCTTTTCTAGATTGCGTCACATTGATTTCTTCAAAATATTCATGATCCACTATATCTCTTATTCCTTTATCTATTGCAATTGCTGAAACAACAGCCTGAAAGCCAGGTATTTTTGCAACTTGGCTGGCAATCGTTGGAGAAATGCGAATTGAAAAGATAAGGCTTAGGCAAAGCATGGAGATAAATGTAACCGAAACAATGCGATTCTTTATTCTTTTTTCTCGTTGAACTTTACGAAACATGTCTATTCGAACTTGTTGAAGCTTCTCCTTAGGAACGTCAATTAATGGTTTACTCACAGCCAGTCCTCCTTTTCTCTAGCAAAGTGTCTAAGCTTTTTTAAAATGTGATGAAGCTTCGACTTTACAGTACCCTCAGGTATTTGATTTAGCTCCGCAATTTCTTTATTTTTTAGTTGCTGGAAATATTTCATATAGACGAGTTGCTGCTCCGACAAAGATAGATGTTCTAATAATCTCTCCATATCTGAATAGATGACCCATTCAGAAAGATGGTATTCCTCAATAGGAACAGTGGGTTGGCGTTTTCGTAAATGGTCTTTACAACAATTAATTAAGACTCGAACAAGCCATGTTCTGGCATATTCGTGCTGCTTAACGGTATGCATTTTTTTCAGTGCCTTATATACAAGCTCCTGCATCACATCTAAAGCATCTTGCTCATTTTTCATATATGTAATGGCCATGCGATATAAAATATCTTCATCCATTTCAATAAGCGTAAGTATCGCTTCATGATCACCTTGTATAGCACGTTGTTCTATTTCAAATTTCATCCTTCTCGCCTCCTTCCTTCATTAGACTGAGCAATTCTTCAATTCGTTCAAAAATTTTGAATTTATTTTAGAGAACTTCATTGTGTGGCAACTGATATTTTCACAGATTACTTGGTTCGGAATTGACCCAGGAATGAACTTATTTCTAATAATCCTGTCTTTCATGGATATGTTCGGCCAATCAGTGAAGGGTTTTCTAAGTATCGATAATAGTTGTCCTAATAATAATAGAGAAAATAGTTTGAAACATAATGCTACTAATTTTGGTATATATGAGACTATCAAAGGACATTAAAGTAAATAACATACATACCTAATAAAAGATTAAAAAGAGCTGCCTAGGCAACTCTTTTCTTTAAGTATAACTTCTCTTTTTAATACAACTTATAAATCATTAAAATAATAAGTTAAATGGTTTTTGATGATTAGAGTGGCCCACCTTCAAAACCAATAGGCCATCCATCCTCTTTACATTTCACTTTATACTGAAACTCAAAAGGACCATCATAAATAAAAGCTAAACTAAACCCTGTAAATAGATAATCGTCAACATTCACCATCTTTCCAAAACTTATTGTGGATAGATAGTAATGCTTCATTTCTTGAGTAGGAAAAAATTTCTGTAGATAGTTTAATGAACGGCTTATATGTAGATGGAGTTCCTCGAAAATCTTTTCTGCTAGTTCGATTAAAGCCCTATCAGGGTTTTCATTGCTCCCTTGAATAATAATCTCCACATCTTCCCATTCTCCAATATCCATACGATATAACCATTGTTCCTTTAAGAAATATTTCTCACTATCATATACAGGTGGATTAACGAGGTTTAATTGTTTGATCTCATCGTGAGATAACGGTTTAACAAAATTAAGCTTATGATATAAAATGTCTTTGATATTAGCGACAATGTATTTGGATTTGTTTAATTCGAAAGAGTCCATTTTTCACCTCATAACGTAATTTTTAACTTTAATTATAGCATCATCCTTCTTCAACTATTCTACAAAATTTGTTAATGAAGGGATAACTTCGAGTAAAGGAAGCATGTTATTTTATTCATGCTTGGGATTTCCCCTCACATTAAATTATCTCCTTACATCTTTTTTCCATAATAACGGTATCATGCCATTCTCCATTTAACTGAGCAATTTTTTCTCTCGTTCCAACAACTCTAAAGCCCATCTTTTGATGTAGATGAATGCTTGCTGTATTAATGACAAAGATTGATGATTGGAGTGTCCAAATCCCTTCCTTTTCACTCTCTTCAATTAGTCTTTTAAATAGCTTTGAAGCAATACCTTTGCCTTTACTGTCATTTGATATGTAAACACTGACTTCTCCCACTCCGGAATAAACCACGCGTGTAGAGACGGGGGAAATGCCAATCCAACCAACAACTCTATTGTATTCCTCTGCTACAAAGCGCAATGTTTCATGATGTCTTTCATCCCATACCTGTTCACTTGGCACATTGGTTTCAAAGGTGGCCATCCCTGTTTCGATTCCTTCTTTATAAATCTTTAATACCTCAATTAAATCATTCTTTTCCATTTTACGAATAACTAGTGTATCCATCCTATTTCCCCCTTATTATTTTAAAGGACTGCTAGCTTTCGCTAACAGCCAAATGTTTAACAACATGAATTCGATTGTTTAGCAAGATTAATACCACATACCCCTGTTTCAGGTAACTCCAATTCAACACGTTTCGAAGCATCATAATTACCTGATAAATAAGCTGTTATGGACCGAACTTGTTCATAGCCAGTTGCCATTAAAAAGGTTGGTGCGCGTCCATAACTTTTAGCTCCGACTATATAGAAGTCCTTTTCTGGTTGACGTAGAATTTCTTCTCCATGTGCTCTTACTGTGCCACAACTATGAACATTAGGATCGATTAGTGGTGCTAATGCATGCACACTTTCTGTTGCTGAATCAATGGAAAGCCGTAATTCGCTGTTCATTGAAAGGTCTGGTCTATTTCCGGCATTGACAATAAGCTCTTCAAATCCTGTCAATATTTTCTGTTCACCATTTATTGTACCGACAATATGGATGTTCTCATCTTTCTTTACCTGTGAAATATAGAAAGGTGTTATTACCTCAACTTTCCCTGTGTCTACTAATTCATGAATGCGAATACCGAGTGCGCCACGTGCAGCCAATGCATCTTTTTCCTCGCCACCATAGACCTCTTCTGCAGAGTGTTTACGCATAATCCACACTAACTTTGTTGAAGGATTCTCTGCCTGTAATTCCGCAAGTGCTAATAAGGTATTGATAGCCGAATGGCCACCGCCAATAACGGCAATCTTCTTATTGGCATATCGCTTCGTATTTGTATGTATGTCTGGGATACCATACTCAATGTGATCTGCTAATGCTTTTTCACTTTGAAGCCATACACCTGTAGAATTTGCTGGGTTTGGATTCCCCCATGTACCCGTCGCATCAATAACTGCTCTCGCCTCAATCATACGGATGTCATTCTCTTGTTCAATATAAATAATAAAGGATTGCTCTACTCGATTTTTTGTCTTCATCTTGTCATTCAATTGTCTTGAAATCCCGACTACTTTTGCGTTCAATTGAATGTTAGGATTAATTTGTTCGTGCTCAGACAAAGGCTTTAAATAAAGATCAATTAATTCATGTCCTGTCGGTAACGTATCCAAATGAGGTTCTATCCAACCGGAGGCATTTAATAAAGCTCTACCAGCTTTATTGATGTTATATCGCCATGGTGAAAATAATGTAACATGCCCCCAAGTACGAATATTGTATGCTATTTCACGCCCAGCCTCTAGTAAAAGAAAGGCTTGCTTTTGTTCCACTAAATGAGCCGCTGCAGCTAATCCAATAGGACCTGCCCCGATTATGACAATCGGTAAATTCTTTTTAGAGTTATTAACACTCTCCTGTACTTCAATATCCTTCGTAGTACTACAACAAGATTCATTTTGGTTGATTATTTCAAGTGTTTTCATCATAATTACTCCTCTACTTTCTTTATATAAGCATTCCCTTATATATAATATATTTTTTACGTCTAGCAATTAGCTAGACGTTTAAACTCTGCTTGTAAAATTAACACATTGCTTCACCAATTTCTTTTATTGCTTTTTCAAATTGCAACCATGTAGAATTGCCGTAACGATTCATATCTCCTTTAAAGAAGAAATCAAAAGCAAATTCTTTAGCCTGTTTCAATGTGAATTCTCTACTATTCATAATTAACTTTAAATAAGCGATAAAATAATCTTGAGTTAATACACTAGCATGATTTACTGTCATTTTTGCAACCTCCATTCAACAGATGCTTAAGAAATCAGTGGGGAGTATCCAAACACTCCTCAGCTATAAAATGCTCAATGCGTTTGCCAATCACATCACGTACATTTTGGAATACAGTCCATTTTTCTTCGTCTGTACCTACTGCTTTTGCTGGATCTTCAAAGCCCCAATGCTCACGACGAACGTGTGGTGGAGTCATTGGGCATTTTTCAGCGGCATCCCCGCATAATGTGACAACTAGTGTTGCATTGTTCAATGTCTCAAAATCAATTAAATCGGATGTGTGATCCGAAATATCAACTCCTATCTCTGCCATCGCTTTAATGGCATTTGGATTTATGCCATGTACTTCAATACCAGCACTTTTTACTGTCCAATTAGATGGTAGTAATTTTTTTGCCCACCCTTCTGCCATTTGACTACGGCATGAGTTCCCTGTACACAAAAAATAAAGTGTATTTGTCATAATATTGCTCCCTATTTAATAGTGTTAAAGTATTTTTTCTGCCAACGTAAGGCAACCCATACAAGTCCGATGAGAACAGGTACTTCTACAAGTGGACCGATAACTGCGGCGAATGCCACTCCACTATGCAAGCCAAATACGCCGACAGCTACAGCAATCGCTAACTCAAAGTTGTTACTTGCAGCGGTAAAAGATAGGGCTGCTGTGACAGGATAAGATGCGCCAGCTTTACGTGAAGAGAAGAATGAAACAACAAACATGATGATAAAGTAAATAAATAATGGAATAGCAATTCGTACTACATCTAGTGGCAGTTCTACTAATTGCTCACCTTTTAAGGCAAACATCATGACAATCGTGAATAAAAGTGCGATTAAAGTAAGCGGTGAAATCTTCGGTAGAAACTTTTCCTCATACCACTGTTTTCCTTTTACTTTAATCCCTATCCAACGTGTGAGGAATCCTGCAGCGAATGGGATACCTAAGTAAATAAGTACGCTCTTTGTAATTTCCCACATGGATATTGTTACATTGAAGTTCTCTAAACCAAACCAACCAGGTAATACATTTAAGAAAAAGTAAGCAAAGATCGAATACGTCACGATTTGAAAGATAGAGTTAAAGGCAACTAATCCAGCTACATATTCCCGGTCTCCACGTGCTAAATCATTCCACACAATGACCATGGCAATACAGCGAGCTAAACCAATCATGATAAGTCCAGCCATATATTCAGGATAATCGTGTAGGAAGATGATAGCTAAAAAGAACATTAAGAACGGTCCGAGTAACCAGTTTTGAAAAAGAGATAGCAAAAGCACTTTCCAATCCTTAAATACGCGCCACATTTCCTCATACTTTACTTTTGCTAAAGGCGGGTACATCATGACAATTAACCCTATAGCAATGGGGATGGACGTTGTGCCAATCGACATGGAATCTAATGCTTCTCCGACATCGGGTATCGTGATACTTAATACGACACCTACTCCCATCGCAATAAATATCCAAAGGGTTAGAAAACGATCTAGAAAAGAAAGCTGTTTGGTTAACGATTCATTACTCATGATCAGTTCCCCCCACATGGCAACAATCTGTGCCACAGTTGCATCCGTTTAAAGGTTGAATTTGTTCTAAAATACCTTTCATCAGTGGCGTTTGATCCTCTACTAAACGGTAATGTTTCCAAGTCCCTACTTTTCGCTCCGTAATAATGCCTGCCTCCTTTAATTTTCGTAGATGTTGACTAACTGCTGGTTGTGATATACCTAGAACATCTACAAAATCGCATACACATACCTCCCCATTTTTCATGCATGCAAGTAATTTAATGCGATTCAAATCCGCTGCTGCTTTTAATTGTTTTTCAATTTGTGTGTTTTCCATGGATCTTCACTCCTTATATAACAATTTGCTTATATATTCGTTTAAATAAAATCACCTTATAAGGAAAGGTGACTTCATCATTATATAACTATATTCTTATATTATGATTTTATGTTTTGATTTGCAACAAATATTTTAATGAGAGCCTTCCATATTGGAAAGACTCTCCAAAGTGTTACTTTCTATACAATTAATGTGGTTGTGCCGAATAGTTCAATAACCATTTATTTAAACACTTGATCTATTTTGTCTTTGTCGTAACCCAATATCCAATCATTGTATGTAAAATAAATGTCTCGTATTGATTCAGGCGAGGTAGCGAGTAAACCACATCCTCTATCATCGTAAATGTGAAAAATGGTTTTCCTTTTGATATTTAAAAAATAAATCCTATGAATAATACTGTAAGTTTTGCGGATAAAAAATCATCTTCCACTCACACTAATAGTGGAGGTGAGATGATAATGGGTAATAACAAACATAAAAATAATAAGACTCAAGATAACAAAAAACAGCAGAATCAAAATCAAAATGCTAACAGAGAGCGTGCGAACAGAGAAGAGTTCGCTGAGGAAGTAGACTTTAGCCGCATTCAAAATGAAAATAAACGTTAGTGATACTTCCCCCCAATATTCACTTAAAATGAGTATTGGGGGTTTCCTTTTGAATCAACTCTTTTGATGTCTAGACATTGCCTAGATAGCTTCGTGTAATGTTTGGGAGAACAATTTTACCATTCTTACTGTATTTTTCAAATAACTCTGTTAGAAGAAAAACAAAAGTTTGATATTCCCCGTCGTTTTTTTTCGGAGCATAGGACGCTGATAAATTCCTTCCTAAGAAACCTTCATAATCAAAAAGCAATTCATTTTCATATTTTTTAAACTCATATTGTCCATCCTTAAAAAAGCTAGTAAATACCTCTAGTGTTTCTTCCATTCCACCACTAAATCCGTTGAAATTTGAACAAGTCTTTTGGCAAATTGCGGCATTCTCTTTAATAATTGGATTAGTTAAATCCCTGCTATTCCACACAAGAGCAACTTTTGACTTTTGTTTTCCTATTCGTTGACATTCTATTTTAAATGCTTTTTTATCAAACCAATGAAAAGCCTGCGCAACAGTTACTAAATCCACACTATTTCCTGTTAAAGTAGTATGTTCAGCAGTTGCTTTTATGGATTCGAAACGAGGATATTTTTTTAATGATTGCTCTGCCTTCATTCTCATATCATCATTCGGCTCAACTCCAATAACATGTAGACCTCTTTCAAGTAGTAGACTGCTAAATATACCTGTACCTGAGCCAATATCGGCAACAATTCGATCCTCATTTAGTTCATTTACTGCAATCAAATAATCTATATATTCTTTTGGGTAACTAGGGCGATATTTCGCATATATATCAGCCTTATCTGTAAAATTTTCTGTTGTTTTCATCGTACTACCTTCTTCCTGTCGATATTTTGGAATAGGAGAAAAATAGTTAATTCCAAATACCACTTATTGATAATAAAGCCTCCACTCCTACACTTCTTGCATGTAGCAAGGATTTGATTGAGAAGTTGCTATTGTTTATTTTCTTTTGCTTTTAAGCATTCAGTTAAATTAATAAAATCTTGAACTGCTTCTGACATGGATAGTTTTTTAGCAAGTGATATCCCCTTTTGAATAGATGTAGAGGCATCTTCTAATTTATTTGCTTTAATTTGGGCATCTGCAAGACAATACCAGTAAAACCAGGCGTCCATTTTTGTGATTTTATTTTGATAAAACGTTTCAATTTTCGGGTAATAATGGTTGAATAAAGCTTCATCATTAACTAGCTTTTCACCATTCCAATTTAGGACATTCACTAAATAACTATCTCCTATATACATTTGCCAAATTGCTATACCAACCTTTTGATCTACATGTATGATGTCCATTTTATGATAAGGAATATTAGTAATCTTCTCAAATGATTCTCCAGCCCATTTGAAAATTCCGAGTTCACTTCCTATGGCCGCACCATTTGTAACACCAAATAAATATTCTTTTGTTCCATCACCAGTAATATCTACCAATCCCGAAAAATTTAAAGCCACTCCCTTAACTTTGGTTTCCCATACTTTTCTCCAAATTCCGTTGTCCTTTTTTAAGACCATTGTTCCGTACTGTGAAGGGGAAGGTTGTTCAATTGCTTTTATTTCAAAAGTAAAAATGATCTCTTTTTGCCCATCTTTATTAAAATCATAAAGTTGGATTGGGTAAGTAGAGAAAGGTTTTTCGGGACTTATTAGTACAGAGTTTAAAGGCTTAAATGCCTGAACAATTTTAATTAGGTCATTGTTCTCGTTTTCATTCGCGTACACAGATATCAAACAAAAGTTAACGAATGGAAGTGACAGTAAGGTAAAAAGTATTATTTTTTTCAATATCTGTCCTCTTTTCACTAAATATCGTCCTTCCATTATGAACGTATTTAGAAAATTAATACATCCGAAATCACGCTTAGCCAAAGAATGTTTAAAAACAGGTTTTTAAAATGTTTACCCAGCCTAAAATTCCTCCATTAAAGAGAACCTATCTCCCTTTTCATCAAAGGGTTGCTTAAAATCAAAGGCAAACGCAGTAGAACCATGCTGGATATAATAGTTGTATCTCTTAAATGCCTCAATCCAAGAGACATCATCCACCTTTTCTGTCCACCAAACTACATAGGAAAGGTGTTTTTCTGGATAAGGCTCGATCCATTTACTTTTGTCTTGTAACGCTTGTTTATGCTGTCCTGAATAGGTGAAGTGATATAAGGATTGAGGATTTCTCCATACGGTTAGCGTAAGTATGGGAGAACCTTTTCCCTTCACGGTTTCTTCAGGCAAAGCGACTCCTTCAGGTGAAAATGACTCTATCAGGCCTGATTTTGTTGCCTGTCGGTATACTTCATTGCCTACTTGAAAAAATTCTCGAGAGCTAGGGTGGTCATAGGGATGATTTAGCCTTCCAATAGTATAAATCGCAACGAATGCCATAAATAGCCCTCCATCTATCGTCTTTCTATAGATATATTCAAGTAAAGGTCTGTAAATCCCTTTTTTTACTAACTCATTGGTCTCATATTATTGCTGTTTCAACTATAAAAAATGGGAACAACCGATTTGGATGTTCCCATTTTTTATATAAGATTTTTTAAAAGCTACGCTTCTCTGGCCAAACTCCTTGCATTTTACTTAAAAATACAATTTGCCCAATATGATAGGCGTCGTGCATTACTAAACTCTTCAGTTCAATTACTAATGATCGATCTTCAGGGATTTCTTTGTACAATGCTTCATATTCTGGTTTTGCCAGTATTTTTTCTAGTTCCCGATGGACATACAAATATTCCTGTTTGGTTTCCTCCCAATTTTGCCACGTCACAGTTGGTAATTGAAAGGTAGCGTCATTATTTTCTGCCTGTGGTTCATTT
Source organism: Lysinibacillus sp. (assembly GCF_032093475.1). Taxonomy (NCBI): domain Bacteria; kingdom Bacillati; phylum Bacillota; class Bacilli; order Caryophanales; family Bacillaceae; genus Lysinibacillus; species Lysinibacillus sp. The sequence goes on from NZ_DAMDAY010000027.1 coordinate 13,793, forward strand.
TCTTTATCACCAAGAATCCTCGTGAGAAATCTCTTTTTATAGAAAAGTAGATGACAAACTATTTCCCAAATGGAATTCGTTGCCCCTTCAGCAGGCTTCCAAATGGCCTGTTCTAAAGTAATATCCTCTAGCACTTTTTCAAGTGATGGAAACCAGTCTTCTTCATCTAAACAGCTTGTCCATTGTCGTAACAGCAATGTTTTGGCAACCATTTTCAATTCCTCCTATTTGATCCTGTCTCCTTTGTAAATACAGCCCTTTTATTTCTTCTGCTAATGTTCATATTGTCATTAGTATTACATATCAATTTCTATGCCAATTCCTAGTTCCTTTGCTTTTTGATATACGCCTTTCGCGACTGCTAAATCATAGTAAGCTGCACCTACCGATTTAAAAATGGTAATCTCCTCTTCGTCCTCTCTACCATTCTTAGTCTCTGTGACAAGTTTACCAAGGTCACAATATATCTTGTCGAAAGACCAAATACCTTTTTCTGCTGCATGAATAAATTCACCAGCTTCATTTTTTACGCCATTATGATCATCTACTACAATTTTATTAGCTTTCAAAATAGTGGTCTCATCTATTTCACGCATAGTTGGTAAATAGGATCCTATACCATTAATATGAGTTCCTGGCTTTAAATATTCTCCATCTAAAACGGCACTTGTTGATCTTGTAGCACAGCAAATAATATCTGCTTGCTTGACTGCCACTGATACTTCATCTATGACCTCAAAAGGGATTTTCACTCCATATTCTTTTAATTTCTCACCAAAACGATGTGCTTTAGAGGTTGTTTTATTAACAAGTAGAATTTTAGTGATAGATCTTACAGCTAGTACGCCTAGTACTTGCTCAAAAGCCATCCCACCTGTTCCAATTACTGTTAGAATTGTCGCATCCTTTTTTGATAAATAATCTGTAGCAATCCCACTTAAAGCTCCAGTTCTTAGTCGAGTTAGATAAGAGGCATTCATCATAGCCACATGGGAACCATTCTCTGCATCTGTAAGTAATAAAACTCCTTGCGTTGTGGGCATCCCCTTTGGAGAATTTTTAGGAAAAATGGTCACTACTTTTACAGCGGCAACTTCACTCACTAAGTCTGCACTTGGCATATAGAGTGCCGATGCATCATGATCTGGAAAATCTATGACAGTTCGATGCACGTCGGCAATTTTATTTTCTTCTTTTGCTTTTAATACTTTCCTAACATCCTCTATCGCATTTTTCATATTGTAGCTCTTCATAATCTGTTCTTCGTTTAATATCAACATCATCCATATCCTCCATTAAATCGTCTGTCATCACGACTTCATAGTCCCAACTGGGATTTTTTTCGTATCACTTAATTTCGATTCTTTTTGAATGTCGTTGTCTAAATTCTCTTGACTACGATCTTTAACAGCCCAAATGGCAATTAGTGATACGATTGCTGTAAAAATAATATATAAAGCAATTGGTATATAGGAATTATCAAATTGAACTAATAGAGCTGTTGCTACTAAAGGAGCCGTTCCACCTGCTACAGCTGCACCAATTTGGTAACCAAGTGTAATCCCTGTGTAACGAATTTTTGCGTCGAAAATTTCTGAAAACATTGTCCCTAGCACGGCCGTAATTGGCGACCAAATAATGCCTAGACCGATGATTGTGGCTACTACAAGTAATATCGCGGATTGTTGCTGTAACATCCAAAAATAAGGGAATGCAAAGAGTATCATGCCAACCGTTCCAATAATGTATAACTTTTTGCGTCCATATTTATCAGACAAGCTTCCCATTATAGGAATTAAAATGGTCGTAATGATTGTGGCAATCATGACGGCATTTAGAGTGACAGTTCTTGAGAAACCTAAATTTGATGTTGCATAGGATACAACAAATGTTCCAAAAATATAGAAAGGTGCTGTTTCAACAACCTTCGCTCCAATTGCAATTAAGACTTCACGCCAATAGTTTTTCAATGTTTCTATAATAGGTAGTTTAGGAATGTCACCTGATTCTTGCACCTTTTTAAATGATGGTGTCTCATCAATTCCTTTACGAATCCATAAACCAAATAAAACTAAAAATGCACTTATTAAAAATGGTATACGCCATCCCCATGACATAAAGGATCCTTCAGGAAGTAAAGTCATTATAGACAATGCAACAGTTCCTAACACCATACCAATCGTTACACCCATTTGTGGTATAGCTCCATATAATCCTCTCTTTTCCTTTGGAGCATATTCGACAGCAAGTAAAAGAGCTCCTCCCCATTCTCCACCAATACCTAATCCTTGTACTAATCGTAAAGTAATCAATAATATGGGAGCCCAAATGCCAATAGCTTGATATGTAGGAAGTAATCCCATCCCAAAGGTAGCAATCCCCATCAAACTCAGCGTTAATACGAGTGTTTTTTTACGGCCAATCTTATCTCCAATATGACTGAAAATAACTCCACCAAACGGTCTAATAAAGAACGATAAAGCAAAGGATGCGTAAGCAAGTAACAAACCAACTGTAGGATCATCATTAACAAAAAAAACTTGATTAAAAACGAGTGCCGCAACTGTGCCATACAAAAAATAATCGAACCATTCAATGGAACTCCCTACCAAACTAGCAATCCAAATCTTTCTCATTTGTTTTCCATCCATCTATTTTCCCCCTTTGTTTGAAATTGAAGTGGTACTTCAATTTATTCTTGTTATTACTTTACAATTACCCGAATTCTCTGTCAATAATAGAAATTACTTTTTTATTATGCTTTCTATTAAAACGTGTATAGAATAAAATAGTATAATCAATAAAGGGGTTTGATATGATGACATCAGATTTTCTAGGAGAGACATTGAAAAGAATACGCAAAGAAAGACAATATACATTAAAAATGCTTGCCACTCAAACAGGAGTTTCTATTAGCTTCTTATCACAGGTGGAAAGAGGAAAATCTAATGTAACATTAGACTCTTTGAAGAAAATTGCAGATGCTTTAGGTGTAAATCCAAGTATTTTTTTCCCTACTAACAATGAAGAATTACATGAAATACGTTCCCAATTCCATTATTTAGACTTATCAGATGGGAATATAGATGCTTCCTATCTCCCCATGCTTGTGACATTAAAGGCTGGAGAAAATGAAGGAAACGCTCTTTCCCATGACGGTTATGAATTTATCTATGTTGTAGAAGGAGAACTGACCATTATTATTGAGGAGAAAAAATTTGTTTTGCAAGAAAACGAGTCTAAAATGTTTGATGCTAGAAAAACGCATTACTGGTACAACTATCAAGAGAAACCTGTCAAGTTCCTACTTGTTTCTTCACAATAAAAATGACTTATAAAGAGCCATGCTACATGTAATGTGTAGCATGGCTCTAAACCATTAATAATAGCTAGTTCCTCTCACCTATGAACTGTTAAACTGAAGTAATCAATAATCGAGAAGTTAGCATGCCCTAAATGCTAGTTCTATATTGTTGATTACTTTAACCTGTCTAAATGAGTTTTTAAATATTGAATAAATGGATGCTCTGCTATTTCTGATTTGCGTGTACAGATAAATAAACTTTGTTGGATATTTACCTGCTCAACAAATACTCGAGCCAGTTTTCCATTTGTTATATTGTCTATCACACTATAGGAGGGTGCTAAAGTCATACCGTATCCTGCTTCCACAACTTTAATCGATTCATGCAAGCCCTGCATTTGAAGTCCAAACTTAGGTAATGGGGCATTAAACGTGTAAAATACTGACTCCAGTAAATCTAATGTCGAGCTACCACGCTCCCGATAAATAAAGTCTTCGTTCGATAGTTCGGAAATGGCAACGGTTTGATTTGCTAAAGAATGTGATGGGTGGACAATAAACCAGAACGGGATATCTAAAATCTTTTCAAATTGAAGATCATTATGACCAATATTGCTTTGAACGACAAAACCAATATCTACCTCATAATTCAGAACCTGTTCCTCAACAGATTTTACATTACCTAACGATACAATACATTCAATGTGAGGATTCGCAAGCTTATACTGTGCTATAAAAGGCGGCAGTATATAATTAGTTGGAATGTAAGAAGAAGCTATATGTATTTTGTCTTCCTTTGCTAAAAATTTAGCGAGTTTTTCATCGATTTGTCCTTCTAAATAAAATAAACGCATTCCCTGCTCGTATAAAAACCTCCCCTCTGGAGTTAACTGAATCCCCCGTCCTTTGCCTTCAATTAATTTTGTTCCAATTTCATTCTCTAATTTCCGAATTTGAATCGTAACAGCAGGTTGACTAAGTAGCATACTATTCGCTGCTGCAGTAATTCCACCAAGCTTTGCCACATTCGTAAATATTCTTAATGCATGCAAATTCATTTTAATCACCCCTCCTTATTCATAAATAAAATTTATGAATAAACAATTATTATATATTTGTTTTATATATAGTTTAACAGTAATTTAAGGATAGAGGTGATTTAAGTGGAAATTTTATTACAAGAATGGGTATCAGCAAAGGGTTTTATTTTATTTACAATTGGGTTACTTGCGGCAATAATTGGCGTTCTTTTTGGTGCTGCTGGCTTTATTTTAATGCCTTCGATGTTACTTATTGGCATTCCAATTCATACCACGATTGCTGTTAATAAATTTGCGACAGGAATTTCAGCTCTATCCAATGTCGTTACGTTTGTCATAAAAGGACAGGTATCTTTAAAACAATACAGGTCTTTATTATTTTTTTCGAGTTTAGGAGGAGTGTTTGGTGCGTTTTTAGCCCTTCTATTATCGGAGCAAATTATGAATGTGATAGCTTGTATAAGCTTAATTTTGGGATTTATTATTGTTATTCGCAGTAGTACATTCATTGTTAAAGAAATAAAAGAAACACAGGAACAAGTGACTAATAAACTCATTCCGTTTGCGATTTCAATCTATGACGGTGGTTTTGGACCAGGCTCAGCTCTTATGAATATAACCTATTTCTTGAAAAAACAATATAACTATGTAAAAGCAGTTGAATTAACAAGAATTATCTCGTTTTCAAGCTGTACAGGTGCCTTTCTCTTTTATTACTTTACTGGCATTGTTAATTGGGGCATAGCGATTCCTGTTTCAATGGGCTCAATTGTTGGCTCTTTCTTAGGTTTAAAGATTATTCCTTATATTAAAATAAAGTGGGTTCAACTTATATTACCAATTATCTTTTTTTTGCTAATTGTTCAGATTGTAACGGATTTAATAAAATAACTAACATGTAAGCAATTCAGTATAAAAACAGATGCTCACTTATAATGAGCACCTGATCTAGAAAATAAGATAGTTAAAACAGCTTTATTTTTAGAACATTTTTTGTTTACTCGTGATACTTGTCCAAGTTACCTTATATACGTCCTCACACTTTAGGTTGTTAGATTATTGAGCTTCCTCATCTGCAGAAGGGCCGTACATACCTGGCACTGGAATGTTGAGAAGTCGTAAGTATACCCCCAGCTGCGCACGGTGATGGATCATATGGCTTAAGCCGAAGGTACGGAAGGCAAGCGCTCGTGGTTCACGGCGGATGATTTGCTCGCCATGGCGTAGAGTCCATTCTTCACCGAGCGTTTTCTCGTCACAATCGGCTAGTAGCTTGTCTATTTTGCCGACGTTTGCATCAAACTCAACTAGAATGTCAGAGCGACTTTCTAATGCCTCTCGACGAAGCGGCACCGTTGAGAGATCAAACTCGGTGTGCTGAAAAATTGCCACTTGCCAGTTCAGCAGGTTGATTAAGTGGGTGGCCAGTCCGCCGAGCGTCATCGATTTATCATGAGGCCTCCATGCCATATGCTCATCGGGCAAACAGTCTAAAATTCGACGCGTTGTAGCTAGTTCATACATAGCGTCACCAATGATCAATTGTCTAACCATTAGTATCTCCTCCTTTTTGGTTAAGCATACTATAAATTCCATCCAAGAGGCAATTGCGCATTTTAGTTGGAGGATATATAAAATAAAAAGATTCCATGCTTTAACACTACACGGAATCTTTTAGAATGTTGGTTATGATGGTTTTTTATCTTTAAAGTCAATTATTTTTTTCTTCTTCATTTATTTTTATGTCCAAACGATCTTCAATACGTTCTTCAATCTCTTTCCTCTCGTCATGCCACCATAATGCTTCCTCAGGTTCTTCTAAAATCTCTTTGATTTCAGCTTTCTCTGCAACTGCTGGCGGTGAACCTCGAAGAGCTTTTCCTGAAGTTTCTTTTACGAAGATGGTTACAACAATAATACCGATAACAGATGCAAATATTAGATAGTAGGCTGGTACCATTTCATTCTGTGTTTTACTAATTAACCATGATACAAGTAAAGGTGTCGTACCTCCAAATAAGGAGGCAGAAATATTAAATGTAATGGCTAATGCCCCATTCCGAACTTTGGTAAAAAATAGTGAGGGCAATAATGCAGGCATGGTTCCTTGGAAAGAGGAGGAAAATACCGCAAGAATCATTAATCCTAGAAAGACAAGTAATGAGTTATTACTACCAATTAAGTTAAACGAAGGGATACTTAAAATAATCAAACCAATTAAACCGCCTTGAATGATCTTTTTTGCTCCAATCCGGTCACTAAAATACCCCATTAACAAAACAATCGGAATCATAATAATCATGGCAATAACAATTAATAATAGTCCTTCTGCTTCTCCATAACCAAGTACAACGGTTAAGTGTGAAGGCATATAAGATAAAATGGTATAGTTTACAACGATATAAAAGAATACAACAAACATACCTATAAGGATTGCTCTCCAGTGGAACTGTAAAATGTGCTTAACGGATATATGATCTTCATCGTCAGATTTTTTTTCCTGCATCGCTTCAAAAACAGGCGTTTCTTCTAAATTATTCCGTAAATAAAAGCCGATTAAACCAATAGGGGCAGATAAAAGAAACGGAATTCGCCAACCCCATGCTAGCATCGTTTCCTCCCCTAACATAAACGTAAGTAACGTAACAAGACTTGCGCCTGCGATATAGCCAACTAAGGTGCCGACCTCAAGACCACTTGACATAAATCCTCTTTTCTTATCTGGAGTAGACTCAGCAATAAACGTCATAGCACCTGAATATTCTCCACCAGACGAAAATCCTTGAATTAAGCGAGCAATGAGTAAAATAATTGTGGCAGTAGAGCCAATAGACGCATAGCTAGGGATCAAGCCAATACTTAATGTGGCTAGAGCCATCATGATTAAGGTTATAGCTAAAACTTTTTTACGGCCTAGGCGGTCCCCAAGCATACCAAAGAAAATGCCACCAATAGGTCGAGCAATAAAGGCAACAGCAAATGTCGCAAAAGAATAAACTAATTGCATAGGGCCACTTACTTCAGGGAAAAATACTTGTCCAATTGTAGCTGCAAGATAAGAGTATATCCCAAAATCAAACCATTCCATTCCATTACCAACAGCCGTCGCGACAACAGCTTTACGTGCAGATTTTGAGTCAACAACGGTAATTTCTTCTTTTTTCAACTTTGGTTTCGATTTTCTTTGTAATTTTGGGCTATTATCATTTTTGTTAGAAGCCAATCGAAAACCCTCCTTGTTGATTAATTGATCTAATCTTAAACTAACCAAAATATAATTTATTATTTATCTGTCTTTTCAATAATTACCGGAAGTTAAGCTTAGTCAATGATCAACTTGAGTCTCTTCAATGATTCAAGTTTTAAGAATTATTGCGACCAATAGGGAAATAAATAAAGCCATCTGATCAAATTCAGATGGCTAATAAAAAATGGATCTCTATATCTTATTTTTCTTATAACCTTCGCCATCCCTTGCTCTAACTAAACAATGGCAAAATATGCTTTCTAATCAATTCAATTCGATCTTTGGCACGTGGTATAAAGCGAGACGCAATCGTAACGACCATTTTTTTATTGGGGTTGTTGAAAATGACATTTCCTCCGTCACCCAGTGCTGCATAGCAATCATCATCAACTATCCACCACATGTATCCATATGACAACTCTCCGAATCGACTTTTTTCCTTTGTGCTGTCCTCTATCCATTTGGAAGAAAGGATTTGCGAGTTGCCCCATACACCACTATTTAAATACAACTGACCTATTTTCGCCATATCGCGTGGCGTTAAAGTAAGCCCCCAACCAGCAGTGTTTACACCTGAAGGATCCACTACCCAACCTGTTACATATTGATCTTTAAGAAAAGCGAAATGTTCTTCTTTATTTCGTAAAAACGTATGTTGAGGAGCTGTAATGTCGAGAGGTTTAAATAAGCTCTCTATAGCGAAGTCCTTGACAGATTGACCAGTAGCATTTGTAAGAACACCCGATAAAATATGTGCGCCAACGGTTGAGTATTTAAACTCCCCAATATGTCCTCTGCCTCCAAGTAAATCTAATGTAGCTTTTACCCAGTCATCACTTGAGTAAACTTTTGTATAGGGCTCTGACTTGTATTTATACGGTGCAGTCATAGTCAGCAAGTCTTTTATCGTGACTTTTTGAATTGTTTTTTCGCCACGCTTCACTGTATAATCTGGAAAAAATTCTAAAACCTTTTGCTCTACATTGTTAATATATCCTTTGTCTATTGCCATACCAATAAGAATAGATATAATACTTTTTGTTACAGAGGCTATATGCAATACATCATCTTTAGTGTATCCATCAAAATATGTCTCATAAATCAAATGACCATCTTTTCTAATCGCAATACCTGCTATATTGGCATATTCCTTTTTTATGGTAGCCTCAAAGTTAGAAATAGGATTATTATTCATTTTTATCTTTTGGTATTGATACATTGACGTCAAAGATATCAATTCATTCCTTTCAAAATGATTGATCAATATTGATGTAATTAGAATAATTTACTATAAAATGTTTTTCAATGCTTTTCTTTATTCGATTTAATTTTGGAAAGACAAAATGAATTCTTTTCTTAATGAAGTCATTACCGCTTTTATTTTTATCTATCTTGATTTTCATAATAGGCTTCATCCGCATATTTCTGGTCTGTTCCTTTAAGATAGGCTAGGATCATTTTCGGCCGTTTCAGTAAAACCCAGTCTCCATGTTTATCAAACTTTCTTGTAGAAGTGAGCATCCCGTTTTGAATTGTCCCATATTTCTTCCCGTTCTTTTTTCCCCACACTTTTAATCGTTTAGCGAAATCTGCATCTTCTGCCATTAGCATATTTTCATTAAATCCGTTGATTGATTGAAAATCCTTTTTATAGCACCAAAAGATTCCCACAGAAATGGCTCCATATTTAAACAATAGTGGTCCAATTAATAACAAAGTGGAAACAAAAATTCCTAAAGACATTCTTTCAAATTTCCCTGTAACCCCGCCGCCAATGTATTTCCCTGAAATTAAGTTCTCCTGTGCCTTAGACAACACATGTTCATTCATCTGGGTATCTGCATCAATTGTTACGATTATTTCACCGCTAGCTATTTCAACACCTGCGTTTCTAATTTTCGAAAGGTTTTTATCATTATTCTTTACAACTGATACAATCATACGATTTTGCAATTTCTTCCGTTCGGTCTGTACATCGATTTAACACAACAATGATTTCAACTTGATTTTTACATAATTTAGAGGCTCTTGAAACAGATTCTAAACATTTTCCAATATACTTTTCTTCATTATGGGCAGGTATGATAATAGAAATTTTTAAATCCTCTTTTTCCATAACATTCATATATTCTAATCCCCCTTCATAAAACCTTCTCTAGCTGTTTTAGATGCTCTTAATTAATTTTTAATGATAGGTCATTATTCGAGAAAAGCTGGAAGTATTGTATTGTTTCAATTTAATCCGATGCTGGAACGACATAGTCGCCATAAATATATGAATAATCCCCCATACGTTATCACATACACTCAAATTGAGTATCCTTTAGGAGCCATTCCGATGTTAACGACCCTTTTTCAGCTAGTTAGAACAAACATGATATGGTACATTAGAATTGAATCTAAAGAATGCTCTTTCTACTTTGTTAAAAGTAGGGATTGAAATAGGAGTTATCATGATTTCAAGAGAAAAATTAGAAAACAATCAAGTTTTCCTGTATGTAATTGTGTTGTTAATCGCAGCTGGCGTAGGATTATTAGCACCTTTTGTGGGTGAACAACTTGACGTTACCATTTCATTTGTTATTGCTATTTTAATGTTTAGTATGTTTTCTCAAATCCCATTTACAGCGTTGAAGGAATCATTTGCTAATCGTCGTTTTGTTGGGGCACTTCTAACGGTCAATTATGTTGCTGTCCCTATCGTTGTTTGGCTACTAACAATGCTATTACCCGAACATCCACCTTTATTGCTTGGGGTTTATTTAGTGTTGCTTACACCTTGTATTGATTATGTGATTGTCTTTACAGCTCTTGGACGTGGGAATGAAAAAGCTATGCTGATCTCAACACCTATTCTCTTCTTCACTCAAATGCTTTTATTACCTTTATATTTGTGGTTATTTCTTGGAAAGGAAGCATCCAGAATTGTTGAAGCGTCACCTTTCCTAGAGGCATTTTTAGTGCTAATTGTACTACCTTTAGTCATTGCGATATCGCTCCAACTTTTTGCTAAAAAATCGCAAGTTGGGGATCAATTAATTCATCTATCCGCCTGGCTGCCCGTCCCTTTTATGGCGTTAACTCTTTTTGTTGTTGTCGCATCACAAATTGGAAAATTATCGGCTTCCTTGGAGTGGATCATAAAGGTCATCCCAATATATATCCTATTTATGGTGATTATGCCGATTCTTTCAAAATTCATTGGAAAAACGTTTAAACTTGATAGTAAATCAGGTAGAGCATTAGTTTTTAGTGGTTCAACTCGTAATTCACTGGTTGTCCTCCCACTGGCACTAGCTTTACCAGAAAATATAAATACTCTTGTAGCAGCGATCATTGTCACGCAAACTATGGTAGAAATAATAGGAGAAATCATTTATATTCGTGTTGTTCCGGTTCTCATTAAATAAGTGGCTTACCGAAACTCGATAAGCCACTTCTATTATTTTTCTAATGCGATTTGTATATGGGCAAGGTGATGCTCTTCATGCCAAGCTAATTTTGCCACTTTAGTGGCAACTGTTATTTTACCGTTTTTTTGGTGTATAAAGCTTCGATCTAATTGATCCTCAGATAAAGTACTTCCTAGAAATAGGATTCGCTCATTTATTCCTTCTAACATCTTAATAGAAGTTTCTACAGGAAGCTTGGTATCTGGTAGAATAGCCCACTTTTCTTCATCAAAAGCTGGAACTGTTGGATTCTCATCCGTTAAAGCTAGCTTCAAACGTTGATACATATTCAATTGAGAATCTGCAATGTGATGAACAAGTTGACGAACTGTCCAGCTACCATCACGATAAGTTTTGCTTAACTCCTCTTCATTTAAAGAGCCTACAGTTTCTCTTAAACGAGTCGTGTAAGTTGCGATATCCTTTAGCCATTCTTCTATATTTTCTAATGTTACTTTTTCAGGAACCTGTAGTTTGCCAATTGGGTATCTTACATCCATTTTTCATCCCCCTTTTCCCTATTATTATCTTGATTAAATCTTCTTCTGATAATAACAGTAACTTTGAAAATATATTTCACCACATTAAGGTGTTTGTCCGCACATTAATTCGTTACTTTATTCTCTTCAAATAGCATTGTGCCATTTTCTTTTAAATGTTTATGGAATGAGAAAGCTTTTTCAAGAATGTGTGGTGTTTGTCCCCCCACTTTCTCTTTTGCTTCTTCAAAGTAAGCACGTAATTGTGGTCGATATTTCGGATGGGCAATTTCGATTAATTTTTCTGCCCTCTTCACTGGCGGAAGCCCACGCAGATCAGCATAGCCTTGCTCTGTCACAATAACATCTACATCATGCTCTGTATGGTCAATATGCGATACGAAAGGTACAATCGTCGAAATCGCCCCGTCTTTGGCTAGTGAAGACGTTACAAAGATGGTAATTCTAGCGTTTCGAGCAAAGTCCCCTGACCCACCAATACCATTCATAATTTTAGTGCCGTTAATGTGTGTTGAATTGACGTTACCGTAAATATCTACTTCAATGGCAGTGTTAAAAGAAATCACGCCTAAACGTCGAATAACTTCTGGATTGTTGGAAATTTCTTGTGGCCTAAACATAATTTTATCTTTATATTTTTCTA
>NZ_DAMDAY010000027.1:25988-40335 GCF_032093475.1 Lysinibacillus sp.
TTTTTCTAAATCCTCTGCTAATGAATCAACACGCTTCTTCGAAAGGGAGAAGGCTGTACCAGCTGCAAATTTAACAATACCAGCATCAATTAAATCAAAGACACCATCTTGCAGTACTTCAGAGAACACTTCAATATCTTTAAATTGAGAATTTTTCATGCCATTTAAAACGGCATTCGCAACTGAACCTACGCCAGATTGTAACGGAGCTAACGATTCTGGCAATTTTCCTTCAGCTACTTCATTAGCTAAGAAGTCTAGTAGATGATTGGCAATTTGCTGTGTTTCTTCATTTGGTTCAAATAAAGGTGATGGAATATCAGGCTGTTCTGATAAAACAATGCCTTTTACTTTATCTGGATCGACCTTGATGCCAATTTCTCCAATCCGATCTGATACTGTATAAATAGGAATTTCTCTACGTTCACCTTGCTCTTTTTGAACAAAAATATCATGAAGACCTTCGTATGCTCGAGGCGCAGTAGTATTAATTTCAATGATAACGTTTTCAGCTTTTTCTACAAAAATCGGTGAATTTCCTACTGAGCCAGTTGGAATGATATAACCATCTTCAGTGATGCCAGCAGCTTCAATAATGGCATAATCAATTTTGCCTAATGTTCCTTTTCTAACTTCTTCCGCAGTATGTGATAAATGCTGGTCAATGTAATATAATTCACCTTTATTAACTTTACCACGCATTACAGAGTTTCCTTGGTAAGGAACACGCAGGTTAATGATACCTGCCTCGGCCATTGATTGGTCTGCAGTTGGCCCTAGTGAAGCACCTGTATATAAGTTAACTTTAAAGTTTTCATTTTTTCCTCGCTTAGAAAGTGCAAGTGGAAATTCCTTTGGCTCACCGAATAGAGTAAATCCACTCATTCCAAGGTTCATTCCATCTTCAATCCATGAAGCAGCCTCTTCAGCTGAAACAACCTTGTCCAAAAATGCTGTACTTCTAATAAATTGGCTTAAATCTTTTCGCATTAACAATCACCTCATGATAGATTTGTAGTACTTTTTTCCTTTGTAAATTTGGGATAAAAAATGCATAACATTATTGCCAATCAAAACTCACCTTACAATATATTCAAATATATGAGCTTCTTGTCTATATTGTAAAAAGAACTCAGCCTTTAGTCTATCTCATGATTTCTATGATAATGATAGAAAAAAACTATAATACATAGCTGTTCAAAGAATTTATCGCATCTTTCTCTGTGTGAAAATGGAGCTTTTCGATTTCACGTACAAGTAGCTTAATATATTCACGTGCTGCATAATTAATAAAACAGTCCTTTTTCATGATGAGGTAAACGGCTCTAGATAAAGATGGTTTTTCGATATGTTGGAAAAATAAATCCTCCGTTTCATAAAAATCGTATAAAGTTCGAGAGACTATACTGCGACCAACACCATGACGAACTAAATTTAAGATCGATCGAATACTTGATGTTTCAACGATTGGCTCTAATGGTTTGCCAACCTCATTGCTGGCCTTATTAAGTAATTTTCTACATTGATGCATACTTGGAAATAAGATGAGAGGATAATCTAAAACTGAAGAAAATGATACGTTTTGCTCTTTATTTCTTTGATTACTAATGAGGTAAAAATCTTCATCGTATAGTTTCGTCACTTGTAACAAGTCATTGGGAGTTAGATGAAAATCAATACCAAAGTCAGCCTGATTTTGTAAAACGGCTTTTTCTACTTGATCTGTCGTTTCAATAATGACTTTTATATTTGGGTACAGCTGATTAAATTGAATACATAAAGTTGAGACCAAGTCCGTTATTTCCCCTGGCAACACAGCAATTTTCAATTCACCAATCTCCACATTTGATAATGCCGTAATTTGTGAAGAGATACTTAAGATAGAGCCTTGAATATTCAGGGCTTCTTGTTGGACGATTTCTCCAACCTTCGTTAGTTCAACCTTCTTCCCAACGCGGTTAAATAAAGAATACCCAATTTCCTTTTCCAGCATTTTAATTTGATGGCTTAAAGTAGGTTGAGAAATTCCTAGTTTTTCAGCAGCTTTGGTAAAATGGAGCTCTTTACTAAGCATTAAAAAATATTCTAAATGCCGTAATTCCAAATTGCTTCAATCCTTTCTGTCTGATAACTCGAATCTGTACTTTAGTGAGCCATATAAATAGACTACTAAATTTGCTTCTTGCCTTTCGCAATTATTTTTAATTTATCTACACTATTGCGATTAACAAAAGTGCACATGCTTTTAAATTTATTTTATATAAAGTATCATAGATATTACAAGGAAAAAACAGAATATTCCTTCTTTTCTTATTTTTATAGACTTATAAATGCAATAAGCTCTACCGTATTTAGTTTTCTTTATTTAAAGGAGTGACAAAAGTGAAATCACAAATTATTCAATCTTTTGGTAAACCATCCGTCTTTCAACATAAGGAGATTCAGCAGCCTGAAATAGAGCCGGGACATGTACTTATCCATGTGAAAGCAACTAGTGTTAACCCTATTGATACAAAGGTTCGGGCCGGTTCAGTTCCAGCAGTTGCTCCAGAGTTCCCAGCAGTATTACATGGAGATGTAGCTGGTTTGGTATGTGCAGTAGGCGAGGGAGTCACTAAGTTTGTCATTGGCGATGAGGTGTTTGGATGTGCGGGTGGTTTTAAAGGGACTAGTGGCGGTGCACTTGCTGAATATATGCTAGCAGATGCTGACTTACTCGCTCATAAGCCAAAAAATTTAACAATGGAAGAAGCTGCGGCTTTGCCACTTGTTTCTATAACAGCCTGGGAGGCATTATTTAACCGAGCTAGACTTACACCAGGGCAAGAAGTATTAATTCATGGAGCAACTGGAGGTGTAGGACACATCGCCATTCAACTCGCCAAGTGGGGAGGAGCAACCGTCTATACAACTGCCTCTTCACAAGAAAAGTTAGAGATGGCTAAGCGCCTCGGTGCAGATATCACGATTAATTATACAGAAGAAACCGTTCAGGAATACGTTGAAAAATATACTGACGGAAAAGGATTTGACCTAGTCTTTGACACAGTTGGGGGTGAAAATCTTGACCGTTCTTTTGAAGCGGCAGCGGTACATGGAACTGTAACAGCCATTGCGACTCGTTCAACTCATGACCTAACACCAGTACATTCGAAGGGCCTTTCTCTACATGTTACCTTCATGCTACTAAAAATAGTGAATAAAGACATGCATAAACATTATGGAGAAATATTAAAGAAGGTTGCAAGTGTGGTGGAGGAAGACAAGCTACGACCTCTACTAGATCCACGTATTTTTACATTTGATGAAGTTTCAAAAGCCCATGAATACATGGAGTCAGGACAAGCAGTTGGGAAAATTGTTTTGGTGAACAACTGGTAAAATGATTAGAGGACTAATATTACTCTAAGTAATTTAAAGGAAAGAACATGTGAGCATCATCAAATATGTTCTTTCCTTATAGGAAATTTGTAACACAGTATAGATGTTCTTCAACTTTAATAGCTAAAGTAAAAATTCAAAGCCAACATAATTAAACACATTGTTTAACCCTAAATTGACAAATTCATTCTACAACGGCTATTGCCACTGTTCTACACTTACATGTTAGCTTTTATTATTCTTCTATTAAGATTGGATTAACTACCGACATCGCTAATATAGACGGTAAAATAATTATGTTTATCTGTAAAAAGCCGTCAGATAAATTTCGGTTAGTTTACTTAAATTGAAGTCTTTTTCTCTAATTGATTTTTATATCTCATTCGTTTCTTTTTCTATTACCTTGAAATGATGATGGGCTGGATTCTTTTTATGTAAAAAATAAAGTGTGATAAGAAATGGGATACTCCCAACTATGAATACATCCATAAATTCGAGTGTATCATCAGCAAGCTTTGGGTTAGAAACTTCCTTATTTTTTACTACAAAAATAGCATGCTTTTACTAGTTACAGTAAAATACATGCTATTACAATAATAGTATATTTTCTGATTGATTATCCTTGGCTTTTTCGATTCTTCTTGCGGGTACTATTACAGTTGCCCCAGCTTCTGCAAATACTCGGGTGATTTCGAGCCCTAAACCTGAATATCCACCTGTTACGATTGCTACCTTACCAGATAAATTCTTGCCTCCCATAGCTTCTTTTGCTGTTGTTCTCGCACCAAAGCTATGAATGCTCCTTTCACAAGAAGTGTAGTTCTTGGAGTTAACTCCATGTCAACAACTTTTATAAAAACATTTCCATTACTATTTATTATCATCACACACGTTACGACAATTTATGCTAAACGATTAGAATCTAGCGATTTAAAAATTCATTATGATTTAGAATAAAAAAGAGTGTCTTAAAGTCAAATTTGAACTTAAAGACACTCTTTATTCATTATAAAACTTCAATTTAGAATGCTTTTTGTAATGCTTCTAATCCATCTTGATAGATACCATGGAATAGCTCAATAGCTTCTTGGTCACTTACATCCACAGGTGTGAAACTGCCAGACCACTCGACCAACGATGATTGGCCGTCAGTATCTTCTTTGACTTGGATTGTAGATAAATAATCAGTAACCGGAAACGGTGCCTTCATAATTGAATACGTGTAGTAACGTTCCTTGTCATTGAAATTTTCTAAACGCTCTACAATAGCATCTCCATCAGGGTTAGCTAGGTGACGTACACGTCCACCTTCCGTTACTTTACTGCTTGGAATATAGGGTAACCAGTCTGGAAGCGAGTCAAAGCCACCAATTAATTGCCATACTTCCTCAGGTGAAGCTGAAATTCTAATAGATGTAATAGTATTTGCCATTTTCTTTACTCTCCTTTTTATATAAAATCGATTGGTAGTGGTGCATGTGGTGCGATCAATTTTTGTTCGCGCATTTCTTCCCAGAATGCTGCTGGGATAATTGTTTTCAATGCAGCTTGATCTTCTGCAATTCGCTCTGGTTTACTTGCGCCAGGAATGACAGCAGCAACTGCTGGGTTCGCCAATGAAAATTGTAAAGCAGCTGACTTAATGCTGATTTGATGACGATCTGCAATACTTTTGATTTTTTCTACTTTCGCCATAATTTCTGGTGACGCTTTTTGGTATTCGAAGTGAGTGCCTCCTGCAAGAACACCTGAACTATATGGGCCACCAACGACGATGTCCATATTATTTTTTTTAGCTGTTGGCATTACTCGTTGTAGCGCACGTTCGTGGTCTAATAATGTATAACGACCAGCTAGTAAGGATACATCTGGTTTTACTTCCTCCAAATCCAGTAGTAATTCAATTGGTTCTACTCGGTTTACTCCAAGTCCCCACCCTTTAATAACGCCTTCTTCACGTAATTGCGTGAGCACACGGAAGGCTCCTGTACGAGCTGTTTCAAATTGTGAAATCCACTCATCGCCATAAAAATCTTGCGCTACATCATGAATATAAACAAAATCTATACGGTCTGTTTGTAAACGTTTCAAGCTGTCCTCAATTGAGCGAAGGGTTGCGTCCGCGCTGTAATCATTAATAATTTTGTTTTTACGTCCGAATTCGAAAAGCCCACCTTTTTCTCCTAAATCTCGTGCAGATGGATCTTCCAACTCATCCGAAATAATTCTACCTACCTTTGTGCTTAAAACGTACTCGTCACGATTTCTTTTTGATAAGGCTTCACCAAGACGAATCTCAGCTAAACCAGAGCCATAAAGTGGAGCTGTATCAAAGTAACGAATGCCACTCTCCCAAGCAGCATCTACAGTTGCAATTGCCTCTTCTTCCGGGATATTACGGTACATATTACCTAATGGAGCTGTACCAAAACCTAATTTTCCTTGTAATAGATTTCTCATATTATTAAATCCTCCTAAGATTAGTTCTTTTGTTGATTGCCAGTATGATCAATGACTGATTACTTATCAAAAGTCATTTCTTCATCTGCAATATTGATTATGAGGCACCTAAAGAAAATAAAAAAGTACGCACTTTAAAGTAATATGAGCACCAAAAAGTGCCTATTAGTAAAGACGCAGACAAAGTAGTTATATACTTTATTCCCACAATAAAATAGAATTTCATTTTAAGTACTCTAAGATTGTCATAATGAGATATTAGCTTTTTGAGATGCAAAAAAACCACTCTCTTTGAGTGGCTACAAATAGCAGGTACGCTTCATTTGTTTAATCAAATCGAGGGTCAAATAAATAGCCTCATGGAACTGTATTACTAATAATAGTCACAAATCCGTTTCTCTTAGCCGTGTCTATTAACGTGTAAATAGATTGACTGGCTGCTTTATTATACAAAAACCATTGATCTTCAGCTGCATTGTAAATCAAACTATCTGGCTTCTCTAGAAATGGTTGTTCTGAAATTTGAATTAATGAATAGAGATCAAAACGCTTGATATTGTTGCCTTCTTCGTTTAAAAAATCATATTGTCCTATTTTATAATAGCTCCCAGGTATAGCACTGTGAAAAGACCACGTGAAATCTGCTGGTGGTTCGACCTTACTTCCTTTATTTTTTACAAAAAGATGGTACATTTCTTCGATATAGGCATTGCCTTTTAATTGCTCCTCAATTCCGCCCATTGTCATGTGGTATTCATGCAGTATCGACTTTACTTCTACCCCATCGATAATTAACGGCTTCGTTTCAACTTTGACAGTTAAATTATTATAATGGACCTTACTGCCAAAGGTTTCTGCTAGAAAGCGCAATGGAACAAAGATACGCCCATTCTTTACATAAGGCTGTGTATCAAGTAATATCGTTTGTCCGTTTACCACAGCTGTACGACTGTTCTGTTTTAAGATTACCTTCATAGTGCTTTTTGTAAGCGTCACTTGCGATTTGGTCCAGTCTACCTTGGCCCCCAAATTTTCACTAATGACACGTAAAGGTACCATCATACGATTATTTTTCATTTCAGGGTTTACATCAGTTACAATTACAACATCATCCACTTTTAGCTGAATTTTTGTTGCGGCATTAGTAGTTGACGTTGCCATTATGAGAATCCAAGCAATGAATATCCCTGCAAACCCCTTTTTCATCTTCATTAGCTCCTTTAGAAAACAATATTTTCTATAGTACTTAATTCAATAGAAAGCTAATAAGCTCCTTCTTCATAATTGATTTGAAACTTTTGTACAAAAAACCACCTACTATTTGACTAGTAAGTGGTTTAATTATTATAGTCTAACCTTTACCTCTGTGCCATCTTTAGCTTTGACATCTACAAGTACAAGTCCTTTATAATTTTTCATCTCGTTGACGATAGGTTTTAAGGATTCTTTGTCGATTATTGGAAAGACAAAATCAACTTTTTTCCTTTCGAAGTACTCTTTTGTCCATTTGTTTACATTTTGCTGAATCAATTTAGAAGACAAAATGGCAAGAGCGATGTTTATCAAAGCATATGGAATGGGGACAGTAAGCCGAACGTCTTTTGCTTTCACTTTTACATGCATCATAAGCTAACCACTATTCAATGAAGACCGAAACGGAATCCCCGTTGGCGGATTTAATATCAACAATTTGCCCATCTAATTCATTTTCGATTGCTTCAAGGAGAAGGTTTATGTCGATATCCTTCACGTATTTTTCCGATTGTGGAATACTCGCTGCGATACTATGTCCAGCCATTAAAACTGCTTTAACAAGTTTGATTGGTAAATTGACCGTGACGTTATCATTTTCCGTTGAGACAACACGTACTTTTAAAGTCTTATCTAAATATTTAGTTGGCTTTTCAGCGAATTCATTCCCGGATTCTTCTTTCTCTTGTAATACTTGAATGAGCTCTGAACCCTTATCTGCATCAATCTTTCCTTCTTGGATCATCGTTAACACTTTTGTAATTTCTTCTTTCATGGTCAATTCCTCCTTATTCTTCTTTTAAGAGCTTGATGGCCTCTTCCGTTGTGATTTCACCATTTTCCAACATGGCCACAATTTTTTTCTCATCTACTTCATTTTTCTTCTTTTGTCTATAGCCAAGTGATGAAATAATTTCTGTTAACTTACCGCGAACCGTTGGATATGAAATCCCTAGTTCCTTTTCAACTTCTTTAATATTCCCTCGACATGTTAAAAATACTTCCACAAAATGAAGTTGATCCTTAGATAAGGATGCTAGCTTAGACAATTCAAACTCATTTTCAATCGTTGTGTGACAATGAGAACACTGTAACTTTGTAATTTTCAATGTTTTACTACAGACAGGACAATTTGTGATTACTTGATAAGCCATAGTGTACTCCTTCCTTTAAGTTAAATTGATTATATAATAAATAATTGAATAAATAAACAATGAAATTTAATTTTTTAATTAAAATAATCAATAATATTAATTTTAACTTTAATATTATTGATTATTCAGCTCCCGAAATATTAAAAGAAGCCAATTTGTTTATATTTAGCAAATGGACGATTTTTTGTATGAGATTCGCCTATAACATACAAACTTATATTAAGATTTACATTAGAAAGGGAGTAAAATTTATGCCATTTGTCACCGTATTTGGAGGGAAAACCTTTGAGGTTGAGGAAGGAAAAAAATTAGTTCTAGCTCTTGAAGATAATGGTATCAATATTCTGCATCAATGTGGAGGAAAAGCAAAATGTACTACCTGTCGAGTAGAGGTATTAGCTGGAGAGTATAAAGATACTTCGAAAATAGAGAAAAACGCTTTTGCTATTAAAAATATAGATGAAAACTTATATGATGATTGCTTGCGGCTTTCTTGTCAAATACGTGTTATTGGAGACATTACAGTTCGTCCAATTTTGATCTCGGAAAGTTCTCAGGACAATAGAGGGCCAAGACCTGCAGATTAATTAGGGGATACATAAATAAAGGCATAGGAAATCAAGTCCTAATGCCTTATTTATTATACTTTTATTAAAAGACGCTACGTACTAATCCCCCATCAATTCTCAATGCAGACCCATTAATAGCAGAAGACAGTGGGCTACTTAAAAACGTAACAAAATGAGCAATTTCCTCTGGACGAATCAGTCGCTGTATAATAGAGGTTGGACGATTTTCTTTCATAAATCGCATTTCAGCTTCTTCCATCGTCAAATGCTCATTAGGATACAAGGTATTCAACATCGTTTCGACGCCTTCTGTAAATGTAGAACCAGGCATTATGGTGTTGACCGTCACATTTGTTCCTTTCGTCAGCTCAGCTAAACTACGCGACAGGGAAAGTTGCATCGTCTTCGTGGCGCTATAATGAGCCATTTCTTGCGATGGCATAATGGCTGCTTCACTTGCAATAAAAATAACCCTTCCTTCCCTCTTTTGAATCATTTGATTGAGGTACCATCGTGTAAGGCGAACACCACTCATAATGTTGACTTCAAACATCTTCAACCATTCTTCATCCGAGATGTTAAAGTATTCTTTTGGCTCAAAAATCCCTAGGTTGTTGATCAAAATATCTACTTTTGGGTATTCTTCTGTTGCCTTTTGGCATCCTTCTGCTGTTCCTAAATCAGATATCAAAGGCTGAAGACTAGCTTCTGGGTACTGTTCCTGTAGTTCTTTTATTGTTTGAAGAACCTTATCTTCATGACGTCCGTTAATAATGACCGTAACGCCTTCTAATACTAATGATTTTGCAATGGCCTTACCAATCCCTGCTGTAGAACCTGTAACGAGCGCGGTTTTCCCCTTCAAATTTAAAAACATCGTAATCACTCCTAAGCACGTTTTTATTTGAATAAGTAGTAGTATGGAATTCTCCACTTCTTTTAAACAGTAAATATGTAAAGAAGGAGTGACAAGGCAAAATTCAGCACTTTCACTCCTCTGTATTTCTAGATGTTGCTATTTATTGCCGGAAAATGAGGTAATACCTCTTGTCCAAGCTCATGAATCACTTCTTCTGCAGGTCTTTTACTGTCAAATAATGCAAAGAAGAGATGGTTGACACCAATTTCTTTATAAATATTTAGTAGTTCGATTAACCGGTTTCGCCCTACTCGGAATCCTAAACGAATCGGCGTAGGCATTTCATTTGGATCTTCTGTTAAATCTAAGTGCATGGGCTGTGTGAATGGTTTGAAAACTCCCGGACAGTACTGTTCCACAAGCTCTCTCCATTGTCGAATAGCCTCTGCTTGAAGGTGTGGACTTCGTGGATAATACATCCAACCATCGCCGTTCTTCGCAAACCATTCCATTGATTGCTGCGCAAAACCTGTTATGATCGTTGGAATGCGCTTCGTTGGTTTTGGAACTAAATTACTTCCTTGAATAGCACCTAAAGTAGAACGAATAGAAGGAAAATTTTCATATAATACTTGATTTAAATATTGAAAGGCTTCAATAAAACGTTCTCCTCGATCATCATGGTTCACATTTAAACCATGAAAATCGGCTTTACGATCTCCAGATGAAACACCCAAAATTAGGCGCTCGGGAAATAACTGATTAATCGTTGCTATTTCTTTAGCGACTCGTAAGGGATGACGTAAAGAAAGTACGATAGCTGATGTTCCTAAAGCAATTTCCTTTGTTTGGCTTGCTAAATAGGTTAAATAAATCAACATATCATAAATTTGACCTACTGCTGGATCACCAAAAGAAGGATCTTCTAATAATACATCTCGAAACCATAGGCTAGTAAAACCATAATTCTCGGCTAATTGTGATAACTCCACCTGTTTTTCCATGGTAGGCGTACCAAAACGATAATTTTCTAATGGAATATGGAGACCTAGTGTTAACTCCCCTTCTTTATACATTCGATTATAACTATGATAATTGGAAAATTGACTCATAAAGCACTTCTTGCTCCTTTCCCCTTTTTAAATCCTTCTGAAACTTGTTTCTACGAATTTTAATATGTTCGACTTTTGGAAAGAAAATCTGGATCTGCCCCTGTTACTCCACTTTGCCCCCAATTCCCTGGAATCATTTCTCTGATGACAATAAGTATTTTATCCAAAGGTGCGTGCGTAAATTTAGATGTAGTTTGTGTTAGCTGCTTTACCCATATATCCTTTGTTTCTTGATCAAATGTATTCCAGATATCAATCGTAATGATGGCCATTCCATCTACTGTATTTGCCTGTGTATGATAAGACTCTTGTGTATTCCAATTCATGACTCTACTCTTATCGGCAAAGCTAAGATCAGATGCAACTGCCCCAGCTTTTCCCCAGTTTTCTTTTTCAAGTTCTTTTATTAATATTTGGATTTTGTCTGGAACAATTTTTAGTAAATTTGTTGTTAGTTCAGTAAGTGTAAAAATGAATTCCTTTTTTTCTTCCGTTGACATGGATGGCCATGTATTTACCTCAATTAATGGCATAATGATTCTCCTTTAAACTTCATCATTTAACAAATTTTTAATTCCTCTAATGACTAAGTCATGATCTTCCTCAGGGGTTAATCCTGAAACTGTTATTATACCGATAACCCCAACGTTTTTTATTTGAATAGGATATGCTCCACCAAACGCAGCGTATTTTGAGGCATCTAAGCAATATTTCTCATGATATGGAATTCCACTTAACTCACTTTGCATCTGTAAATAATACGAGCTGTGGTTGTGCAGCGAAACAACCCGCTTTTTTCGCTCAATCCACTGACTATTTTCCTCAGTCATTCCTGTCATTTTATAATGAAACAATTGAACACCATTCTTTGTTATATCAACAGCAATGGATTTCCCTTCTTGCTTCGCTTTTTCTATAATTAATAAGCCTAAACGCAGGGCATCGTCATTTGTAAAAGTGGAAAATTGAAGTGTTTCCTCTTCTTTTAAAATTTCATCTATACTTAAAGTACTCATATCACTACCTCCAGCTATCCTTCAGTTAATCGTAAATGTAGTTCTGATCAAATGCGGTTATTTTTAATGCTTATGGACGTATTACTGATCCATAAATGTATTATAAGAAGTGTATTCGATGGAGGTAAGTACGCACTTTAAAGTGATATAGTCACTTAATTGTTCCTATTATGATAGAAGGGAAAAGTTTGTGGGATGTTGAAGCAGGATTGTATTCGTTGAAAAAATTTGTTACTATGGAAATACAATTATGAGAGGACTGATGAATGAACAATGATGAACTAATCTATATTTTTATTTGAAATGAAATACTTCAAACTACAAAATATAGGGTTAGTCTGTCCATTTTTAATAATCAGTTTCCATTTATTTGTCATAATCTGTTCATGGCAAGTAAGATGACGAATTTTTTAAAGCAAAAGACTAATCCTTCCAATTGATATTGGGAGGTTTTTTTATGCTCTCATAGTTAGAATTTTTTCTGTAACTTTCATCTACTAAAAAGGAGAGGGAAAAAATGATTGATTCAGACACTATTATTACGCATGTAACACTCCGTATAAGTCGTTAATATCCATCTGCCTATACGGAGGAATATTAAAATAGATGGATATACCGACTTTGTATGAAAAGTAAAACTGTTGCTATACAAAGGAGGAACTAGCATGTCCATGATACAAGTACAAAACTTAACATTTTCTTATCCAAGTAGCTTTGACAATATTTTCGAAGAGGTAAATTTCCAAATCGATACGGATTGGAAACTTGGGTTTATCGGTAGAAATGGCCGAGGTAAAACAACATTCTTTAATCTTTTGTTAGGGAATTATGAATATAGTGGGAAAATCATTTCATCAGTAGAATTTACTTACTTCCCCTATCCTGTTTCGGATCAGAACAAATTTACTCACGAAATTTTTGAGGAAATTTGCCCACAGGCTGAAGATTGGGAATGCCTTCGTGAAATATCCTATTTGGATGTTGATGCTGAGGTTATGTACCGACCGTTCAAAACATTATCAAACGGAGAGCAGACGAAGGTGTTGCTTGCTGCATTATTTTTAACTGAGGGCCAATTTCTTTTAATTGATGAGCCAACCAACCATCTTGACACAGATGCACGAAAGATTGTCTCAGAATATTTACGGAAGAAAAAAGGATTCATTTTAATTTCTCATGATAGAGCCTTTTTAGATGGCTGTGTAGACCATATCTTATCCATCAATAGAGCCAATATTGATGTTCAAAGTGGCAACTATTCTTCATGGAAGCTGAATTTTGATAGACAGCAGGAACACGAAGAAGCAACTAATCAACGTCTACAAAAAGATATAGATCGATTAAAACAGTCTTCGAAGCGTACTTCAGGCTGGTCAAATCAAGTGGAAGCTTCCAAAAATGGGACAACAAATTCCGGGTCTAAGCTAGATAAAGGATTTGTTGGACATAAAGCCGCCAAGATGATGAAGCGGGCAAAGAACATTGAATCTAGACAACAAAAAGCCATTGAGGAAAAGTCAAAACTACTTAAAAATGTAGAAAAAACAGAGGCACTAAAATTAGAACCATTGGCCATTCAATCAAAGGAATTAATAACTTTAGCTGATGTATCTATTCACTATGATGATCACATTGTCAATAAGCCAATTAGCTTCAAGGTGGAGCAAGGCGACCGTATTGTGTTGGATGGAAAGAATGGCAGCGGAAAAAGTAGCATCCTTAAACTAATTCTAGGAGACCCTATTCAGTATACAGGCTCCATACATTTAGCATCGGGCCTTATCATTTCCTATGTTCAACAAGATACTTCGCATTTAAAGGGCATGCTGTCGGACTTCATCGAAGAGCATAATATTGATGAGACGCTATTTAAATCCATCCTAAGAAAGATGGATTTTGATCGAATTCAATTTGAAAAAGATATTTCTCATTATTCCGGTGGTCAAAAGAAAAAGCTCTTGATTGCTAAAAGTTTGTGTGAAAAAGCACATATCTATATTTGGGATGAACCTTTAAACTTTATAGATATTTATTCACGCATGCAAATTGAAGAGCTCATTCAAAGTTTTAATCCCACAATGGTTTTTGTTGAGCATGACGAGGCATTTCAAGAAGCTGTGGCAACTAAAACGATATCGATGTAGTTAAACAGGAATCCATTTTGAAACATCAAAATGGATTCCTTTCTATTTATAAAGATACTTCCTTCAAGAGCGTTTGCTTCATGCTTTTGATGATGCCCATGTGGTGGCTTTCATGGTTCATATGGAAAATGACCATATCCCCTATGGTTTTCATGCCTAAAAAAGGCTCTTTCAGAGGTTCATTTAGATGGCCTCTACACGCTTGTTCAATAAGTAGCGGTTGTTCCTCTAGAAGCGTAATTATTTGTTCCATCGTTGGAGGCTGTTCAGTCCAATTATCGGGCTTGCTCCCACTCGGAAACATTAAATGATAGGATAAAGGTAATTGTCTTTCTTGATGAACAGCTGGAAACATACTATGATCCCAACCCACTAATAAATGACCTGCGTTCCAACGGATA
>NZ_DAMDAY010000028.1:0-28074 GCF_032093475.1 Lysinibacillus sp.
GTTTTCTACTCGAAAAGTGGCGTCAATATTGTTTTGATGATGTATTAAAGGAAGCTTATCAAAATGGAGTTATCTTAGCTGGCATCAGTGCAGGGGCGATGTGTTGGTTTGAAAAGTGTTTCAGTGAAAATAAAGATAATATCTATGAAGAATGTGACGGACTAGGAATATTACCTGGCGCATTTTGTCCACATTACGAAGATGATGAGCGGAAACAAGCATTTAATAACTGGAAGGAAAGTCAACCTACACTACCAACCTATACACTTATTGATACAGAAACATTACACTTTAAGGATGAAAAATTAGTGGCTAAAATTCAAACCTATTAAAAGGGGGATGGTAAAACTGTGAGAATCCCACCAAAACTAGTCTTTGGAGATGAAATACGTATTATTGCTCCAATTCTAAGTGCTAAAGTATTAACTTCGGAGATGATGGAGCTAACTAAGAATATATTGGAGGAATTAGGGTTTATCGTTACATTTGGTCACCATATTTTTGAAAGTGATTTTCAACAATCTTCATCTATAGTGCAGCGTGTGGCAGATATACATGATGCCTTTCTGGATCCTCAAGTAAAGGCCATCTTAACGGTGCTTGGAGGATACAACTGTAATGAGGTTTTACCGTATTTAGATTATCGAATGATTGCTGAAAATCCAAAAATACTTTGTGGGTTTAGTGATATCACAGCTTTAGCAACTGCTATTACTAAAAAATGTGACTTTATTACGTATTCAGGTCCTCATTTTTCTAGCTTTCGTATGGAACAAGCCTAGGAGTATCAGCTTTCCTATTTTCAAAAGTGTTTAATGGGCGATAAACCATTTCTTTTAAGATCCTCTAGTGTATGGAGTGACGATGCCTGGTATATGGACCAGAAGCATCGGCGCTTTGAAGCAGCAAATTAGAAAGTTTATTCTGAAGGGGAGACAAGTGGTCAGCTTTATGGTGGAAATTTGTGTACGTTAAATTTACTGCAAGGAACAGCTTACATGCCTTATTTTTGGAAGATGATGAGTTGGTGAATCCTGCTATCTTTGCACGGGACTTAACATCGATACTGCAAACAACAACTCGAATAAAGGGATTAGCAATAGGGCGCTTTCAGCGAGCCTCTGATATGACAGAAGAACAATTACATTTCATTTTAAACAAGCATCCAATGTTGAAAACAATACCTGTCCTATATGATGTGGAGTTTGGGCATACACAGCCTATTTTTACCTTCCCTATTGGAGGGAACATCTACATGAATACAAAAGATATGTGGATGCGGGTGAATATATTCTAGAAAGAGAGTGTGTAGATAATGCAAATACGACAAGCAACGGGAAATGATAGTGAACAAATTATAGCGGTCATGACAAATGCAGAGGCATCCAATTTTATGTTATTCGGACCAGGAGAGCGAAAATTACAACCTGAGCAATTTGCACAGTATATAGACAAGGTCCATGATAGCCACCATTCAGCTTTATTCGTAGCTGAAATCGATGAGAAGGTAGTTGCTTATTTAATCGTACAAGGCAATGAACCTACAAGAATTGCCCACCGTGCTTATCTTGTCATAGGCATACACAGTGATTATAGAGGAAGAAAAATTGGCACAGCATTATTTAAGCATGTAGAAAATTGGGCGAAAGAAAATGGTATACATCGTCTGGAGTTAACGGTTTTGGAGAATAATGAGGCTGGGATTGCCTTATATAAGAAAATGGGTTTTGACATTGAAGGAACAAAACGAGATTCCTTGTATGTTGATGAGCAATATATCAATGAATATTATATGTCAAAGTTATTATGAGAAAGGACTATATTGATGATTTATAACGTATTTGAATCTTGTACTGTGATAGCTCTTACAAAGAAGCTATCTGTTTTCAAAATAGATAATTTCATTTTTCACCTTCTCTACATTAACTAAAAAGTCGACCTTATAGTGAATTAGGTCGACTTTTTATGAATTATTATGCTTAATTTTTTTATCAATAGCGCTTATCTGTTGCCGAGGAATCCTTTGTTTTAGATTTATGTTGTTCATCTTTTACTTTTTCATTGAGTTCTTCGACAGGTATTGGATCAACTGTTTTCATGTCCTCGTGTTTATCAAAAATACTTTCTTTATCTGTATCCAATACATCAGGGTTATTAGTATAACGTGTTTTCGCTTGTTTTTTATTTGTCATGTCCTTCACCTCTTACTATATGCTTTCACCTTTTTACTAGAGTTTAAACATGATTGTTTTTAGTTATCCTTGGATAAAAAATAAATCCTACGCCATTGATTACTTATGTGAATTCAGCTAAATGTGAGTAACTGTTTCAGATTTGAAAATAAGAAGGGTAGTGAAACAGCCATGGCTGTCATCACAACCCTTTTTCTTATGATACAATAGTAGCCTTTCCTTGAAGTGCACGTTCTTCCATCGTCACATCAAATTCTTTTTCAGATTTGGACACTACAACACATGCTACGCCATTACCAATTAAATTTGTGACAGCACGAGCCTCCGACATAAAACGATCTACACCGATTAAAAGCGCTATCCCTTCCACTGGAATCATTGGGAAGGCAGCTAAAGTTGCCGCTAATGTGATAAATCCTGACCCGGTTACGCCCGCTGCTCCTTTAGAAGTAATCATTAAAATCCCAAGTAGTGTAAGTATTTGGACCCAAGTTAGTTCCATTCCATATGCTTGTGCAATAAACAAAGCAGCCATAGATAGGTAGATAGAAGTCCCATCTAGATTGAAGGAGTAACCAGTAGGAACGACTAAACCTACAACCTGCTTTGAGCAACCATAATTCTCTAGTTTTCGCATCATAGATGGTAGAGCTGATTCAGAAGAGGATGTGCCGATTACTAAGAAAATCTCATCTTTGATGTAAGCGATAAATTTAAAGATGTTGAATCTAAAGAACTTTGCAATCACACCTAAAATAAAGACGACAAATAAAAACATTGTAATATATACTGCAGCCATTAATAGACCTAAATTACCTAGAGATTTTAAACCAAAATTCCCAATTGTATAGGCCATGGCACCAAAAGCTCCGATTGGTGATATTTTCATAACCATACTGACAATCTTGAAAAAGATTTCTGCTACTTGCTCAAAGAATGTGATGACTGGTTTTGCAGGTGCTCCGATTGAAGCAGCTGCTAAGCCAAATAAAATAGCAGAGAATAGAACTGGTAATAGTTGACCAGTCGCCAATGCGCCAACAACATTTTCAGGAATAATACTAGAAATAAATGCACCCAAGCCCTGCTCAGATTCAGCAGCAGCAGTTGTATATTTTGAAATATCAGCATCAGATGCACCTGATGTATCTAAACCTGTACCAGGACTTACAATTAAAGCCACAGCAATTCCGATTGCTAAGGCAATTGTAGAAACTATTTCGAAGTAAAGTAATGCTTTACCTCCGATTTTCCCGACCTTTTTCATATCTCCCATACTGCCAATTCCAATAACCACTGTTAGGAAGATAATTGGGGCAATTAACATTTTAATTAATTTAATGAATAGGTCTGCTAAGATTTTCAAGCTGGCACCGAACTCGGGGAAAATGGACCCTACAATAATCCCAAGGATAATAGCTGCTATAACCTGAACAGTTAAATTTTTCAATAACCTCATTTTTTTGCTACCTCTTTTCTAAATTTTCTCTTTGATATCGCTTTCACTAGAATCATCATAGCGAATATTTCTTAAAATAAGAGATTTAGAAAATAAGAAACATAACGTTCATTAAGTACATTTTATTCCATTATATATAAATATAGTAATATTAATAACATTGTCTGTTATGGTACGCTATATTTAATGCATTATTGTTATAATACAAAAACATAAAGTAATAAAAAAGTTCAGTTGTAAACAATCAATCTGTAATATTGTTCATTAAATTCAATATTTTCTGCTAATTATATAGATTAAAGGTGTTGTCAAAAGAATTTTTTGCAGATAATCTTAAAGTCATATCATTAATAAGTGTACCACTAACAATGAGAGTGCGGATTTGAAAGGAAGGAATTACTGAATGATGAAAATGCCTGTGAACGGCAAAATACTGTTAGTGACATTTTTAGTCATTGCATTCTCCTTTTTACTAGGTGGTATTTTTGTACTCGGTAACTTATTGTCTGAACAGGAAAAAAATTTTGGTCAGCGGGCAATGCTAGTAGCACAAACTGTATCAAATGTACCAGAGCTTAGTGTGCATTTGGAAAATGAAAATATCAAAGAATCTGCAAAAAATATTAATAAAATTGTAGATGGCATTAGGATTATTAATAAGGCAGATTATATTGTTGTGATGAATATGGAACGTATTAAACTATCACATCCAGTAAATAAGGAATTAGGGCAGCGCAGCGAGTCGCAGGATTTAAATGCAGCATTTAGTGAGCATTATTATGTTTCGAAGGCACGTGGAGAATCGGGTGTCATGATACGCGCTTTTGTACCCATTATAAATGATAAAAGGGAACAAGTAGGCATTGTAGTAGTTGGCTATGCATTACCAACCCTGCTAGAAATGCTACAAAGCTATGAGCGAGAAATTATGATAACTATAGTTATCTCGTTAATTTTCAGTATTTTCGGTGCATTTACACTTGGACGACATATAAAAAAACAAATGTTTGGGCTTGAACCCCATGAAATTGCAAAAATGTATGTGGAAAGAACAGAAACCTTTAATGCCATGCATGAGGGAATAATAGCTGTTGATAAGGAAATGAATATAACGATTTTTAATGAGAAAGCTGCTGATATTTTAGGTGTTACTAGGAAAATAGAGGATTGTATTGGACAAAAGATTTATGATGTTTTGCCGGATACCCGTCTGCCTGAAATTGTTGAAACAGCAACACCTGTTTATAATCAAGAGCTTTACATTAATCATCATAGTATCTTAAGTAATCGTGTACCTATTATTGTAAATGGCGAGCTAGTTGGTGCAGTTGCTATGTTTAAGGATTTAACAGCTGTGAAAAAGCTTGCAGAGGAAGTTACAGGTGTAAAGGCCTTTGTTCAAGCATTACGTGTACAAACCCATGAGCATAAAAATAAAATTCATACAATTGCAGGACTATTGCAATTGGGACATACAAAGCAAGCACTTGAATATGTTACAGTCACTACTGAAAATGAAGCATCATTGACGAAGTTCTTAAACGAACGCTTTCATAATGAAAATATTTCAGGTTTGTTGTTAAGTAAAGTAAGTTATGGAAAAGAACTAGGTATTGAGGTTGAAATTGATCGGAAAAGTCATTTTAAACGCTTTCCTCCTTTATTAGATCACCATGATTTTGTTGTTTTACTCGGCAATTTAATTGAAAATGCTTTTGAGGCATTAAATGTTCTTTCTAAGGAAGATAAATATGTAGCCATCTCTGTAGACGAGCATGATGGAGTCTTAGCGATAGCAGTTTCTGATAATGGGATTGGCATGTCCAAAGAGGTACAGGATCGTATGTTTGAAAATGGATTTTCGTCAAAAGCTAGTGAAAATCGGGGCATTGGCTTGCATCTAGTCTATGAAATTGTAAGAAAGGGCAATGGAGATATAGAAGTAGTGAGTGAATTTATGAAAGGAACAAGTTTCTTAATTTTATTTGAGTTAGGAGAAGTATAGATGGATGTAATAACTGTTTTATTAATTGAAGATGATCCAATGGTACGAGAAGTGAACAGGCAATTTATTGAGCAAATAAAAGGTTTTTCATTAATCGGTTATGCAAGTAATGGCATTGAGGGAATTAATAAAATTAAACAATTAACTCCAGAACTTGTCTTTATGGACATTTTTATGCCAGAGCAAGATGGCATTATTACGTTAGGAAAAATTCGAGAGGAGCATCTTCCTGTCGATGTTATCGCTGTAACTGCTGCAAATGATATGCCTACTGTACAGCGTATTTTACATTTAGGTGTGTATGATTATATTATGAAGCCTTTTACATTTGAGCGGATTGAGCAAACATTAAAAAATTATCAAAGCTACAGGAAAAAAATAAGTGGTATGCAGGATTTAACCCAACATGATGTGGATCATTTAATGCAGCAACGTCTTCCTGAGCAAGTTGTTGTTACAAAGACAGGAACAAAAGCAATAACGGTAGAGGAGCTACCAAAAGGATTTAATCGAGCTACTTTAGATAAGGTGCTTGCATATATTCAAACAAGTGAAGGGGCAGTATCGGCGGAGGAGGTCTCTACTTATATAGGTACAGCACGTGTTACAGCTAGACGCTATCTTGACTTTTTAGAAAAGCAAAATCTATTAAAAGTAGAAATACAATATGGAAGTGTAGGACGTCCTATTCATCGTTATTATATTTAATAATTAGTTACCTTAGATGTAAAGGTGGAATAGTAATTGTCTTTACATGTATGTAACTCTGTAAAAAGTCAGAGTCAATTTGGCGTTTTCGGTAAAACTGTTTATTTAACAGGAGTGTCCTTATTAACGTGGATTATGTATATATTATGTTGGGATTTCACGTTGCTCAATGAATACGATGACAAACTATTAGCATTATTAGCATTATTAGTGTTTATTTCTAGTGTTATTTTCTGCAGTTCATTATTATTCACGATCGAACAAATTACGTTGTTAATAGGACAGGGGAAAAAGTATGTAAATTCAGATATTGTGTAAAGAAAGATGCTAAAGCACAATTGATTATTCTTAGGAAGTGGATAAAGACGAAAAAGCCCTGGATAAGGGCTTTTTTAGCGTCAGTATGCATTTAGGGTTGTTTATAAGCTAGGGTTTTAATTATTTTTTATCGTCAGCAATAATCTCTTATACAAAATCTTCACTTTTTTGCTAAATTGTCAACATCTATTTGCTCGGCAGTAGATCTGCCAGCTTTTAATAAGACTTTACTGCCCAGAAGGAAAAATCCTTGGATAAATAATAGGATTCCTGTCCCGATGAGTAGCCATTCGATGGCAATCATATCAGCTATCGGACCGAAAATAAGCATACCTAACGGCATCATAGAGGTGGATATCATACTAAGAATGCCAAATACCCTACCCATATAATCACTTTCAACTTTTTCTTGTAATAACACCGTTGCGGGTGTATTAAAGATTGGCATAGCTATTCCGGTAACTGTCATGATTACGAGATACAGCCAAAAAACAGGAATAATGCCGAGAGCCATTGTACAAAGTCCAAATAATAATGCAGATAATGTCATCGTATGCACTTTATTTTTAAAGCCACCCCATGTTGCAATTGCGATACCACCGATTAACATTCCAATGGCAAAGGCCATCTCGATAACAGTCAAACGCCAGACATCATCGCCAAAGCTACGGGTTACTTGCAAAGGTGTTAAAAAGGCTGCAGGTGCAGCAAGCAGCATGAAAAAGGCGAAGAACAAAAACAATTGTTTTAAGAAAGCATGCTCTTTGATGTAAATGAAGCCTTGTTTCATATCACTAAAATAGCCTGTTGTTTGTGGCTGATTTGCTTTCGCATGTGTAGGAATATGCAGAAATAATAAGAAGATCGCAATGGCGATAGCAGCCGTCGTTACATCAATAAAGAAAATAGATTCGATGGAAGCCATCGTTAATAATGCACCACTTGCCATCGGTGCAAGAATCATGATAAAAGCTTGAATACTACTATTTGCACCATTGACCTTCATCAAATGCTCTTCAGGCACAAATTGCGGTAAAATAGCGCCTACAGCGGGTGTTTGAATACCTGCACCCATGGCACGTACCGCCGAAATAACAAATAGTAGCCAGAGCTCATCATAGCCGATTAAAAATAAAATGGCTAAGATTAGCGTGGATAAGGCAATCATGCCATCTGCTAAAATAATGAGCCATTTACGATTATACCGATCTGCCCAAACACCAGCTATTGGTGCTAAGAAGAAGGTTGGTAAAAAGCCGCAAATTATCGCAATGGTCATCATGCTGCCTGATTGCGTTGTAAGCGTGATATACCATGTTATGGCATACTGCACAAGAGCAGAGCCAAAAAGTGAAATCGTTTGACTGCTTAAAAAAAGTATCGTATTACGTTTCCAATGTTCCAATTTCGTCATCCCTTTCTAACAGTAGTGCCTGTGTGGAAAGTTAAAAGACAACAAAAAAGAGGGGAGTTGAAGTCCCCTCTTTTCCAGTATTCCTAAAACAGACTAGACCTAATTCCATTTTCCTTGCACAGCAGGCAAAGTGTACACATATTTAATTAGTAAAGTGAAATCGTAGTCTAATTGAAGCTGTCATTTGGAATACCCTCCGTTCTACATAAGTTGTGTTGATTGTAGCATACAGTTCATTACTGCGTAAAGAATGAATTAAACATAAATTAGTTGAAATTTTAAAATATGGAATCTGGAAGAGCGTTTTTTGGGGTGATTAAAGATACTTATTTTAGAAGGAATTAGTACATTTATTAAGTATGCATCATGGAAAAGAATTATTTTATTTTAGTCATGTTTTCTCTAATTAAAAGGAATGGGGACGTGCATATAACAAGAAGTTATCATATACTAAAATAGAAAAATAGTAAATGGAGGAAATATGAGAAATAATAATAGTAAATTGAAAATTTTAACTTCAGTCTTGATGATTTTGGTGTTATGCCTATCGACAATCCCTGCTAATACAGCGAATGCAAACACGACACAGCCGAAAAGGGAAATGCGGGCTGTCTGGATTTCAACGGTTCTCAATCTTGATATGAAAGCTGGTATGAATAAGGAGCAGTACACGGCTTGGGCACGCCAAACTTTGGATCAATTAAAAGCCAATAAATTTAATACTGTTATTTATCAGGTAAGACCAACAAATGATGCAATGTATGCGTCTGAGCTAGCACCATGGTCGTCGTACATAACAGGGAAAAAGCAAGGTACAAATCCTGGTTTCGATCCTCTTGAGATAATAGTAGAGGAGGCGCATAAACGGGGAATGGAGCTGCATGCTTGGATGAACCCTTATCGTGTAACAATGTCTGGACAAAAGCTAACCGACCTTTCTGCCGATAATGTGGCTAGAACACATCCAAACTGGGTTGTTAAATATGGCAAACAATATTATTTAAATCCTGGCTTACCCGAAGTGCAAGACTATTTAGTTGAAATAGTAAGAGAGCTAGTAGCCAATTATGATGTTGATGCCGTGCATATGGATGATTATTTTTATCCATACAAAATTGCTAATGAAGTTTTCCCGGATCAAGCAGCATTCAAAACATATGGTACTTCCTTTAAAAAGGTAGAGGATTGGCGAAGAGATAATGTTAACAACCTTGTAGAAAATCTTTACACAGCTATTAAAGAGACAAAGCCATATGTACAATTTGGTATTTCACCATTTGGTGTATGGCGTAATAAATCATTGGATAAAACAGGAAGTGACACACGAGCTGGTGTCAATAATTACGATGATTTATATGCAGACGTCAGAACATGGATTCAAAATGGCACAATTGATTACATTACCCCACAAATTTATTGGTCAAGGACATTATCTGTTGCCAAATATGGGACATTGCTAGATTGGTGGAGCCATGAAGTACAAACATATGCAAAAACGCACCCTGTCCATCTATACATTGGACTTGCTGATTACAAGGTTGGCAATGACAGTGATGCAGCATGGAAAAATAAAATGGAATTGCCAAATCAAATACTAGCAAATCGTTCTGAAAAGGTAGCAGCCGAAGGACAAATGCATTTCTCTTTACGAAGTTTTCAAAACGATAAATTAGGCTACGCAACGATTGTTCGTCAACAACTATATAATTATACAGCACTGACACCAGTAACCACTTGGGATGATAATACAGTGCCAAACACGCCTACTTTTGTACAAGTGACAAAGGAAGCGGCTGGTCGTAAGATTGAAATAATTGACGACAATGAAACACAGCCACGTAAATATGTTATTTATCGTTTTAATGGGAACAAAGAAGGTTCTTATGATGACCCTCAAAATATAGTAGATGTTGTTTATAATAAGGATGGCATCACTCAATACTTGGACAAGTCAGCTCTTGCTAAGCACAGTTATACATACGGCATTACGGCTGTATCTGCTACAGGTGTAGAAAGCAAGGAAGTTTTTGTAGTGAAAGAAAATCAATAAATAGAAAAACAGCTACTCATGCGATTCGCTTGAGTAGCTGTTTTCTTATTAATTTTCTTCAATATCTTTACGGTTTTTCTTTAACATCTTAGATAGCATTTCATAAACAATTGGTACTACAACTAATGTTAATAGTGTTGAAGATAATAAACCACCAATTACTGTAATAGCTAAATCTTTAGAAATTAAACCACTACCGCCAGAACCAAGAGCCATCGGAATCATCGCACCGATTGTTGCAATGGCTGTCATAAGGATTGGACGTAAACGAGTTGCCCCTGCTTCCAGGATAGCTTCACGCATGGCAAGACCATCATGTTCCATATGGATAATACGGTCGACTAATACAATAGCATTTGTTACGACGATACCAATTAACATCAGAAGTCCCATCATAACAGAAACAGAAATAGTTTGACCTGTGACAAAAAGACCGACAAATGCACCAATTACGGCAAAAGGTAGTGAGAATAGAATAGCGAATGGCGCTAAACCTTCGCCGAATGTTACCACTAAAATGAAGTAGACAATGGCAATTGCCGCTAGCATAGCAACACCTAGCTTAGTAAATGTTTCTTGCATATCTGCAGCAACGCCAGCAACACCAGTTGTTACGCCTTTTGGTAAATCTAATTTATCAATCTTCTTATCGGCAGCTGAAGTTGCTTTGGAAATATCGTCATCGGTAATCGTACCAGATACTGTTGCGAAATATTCACCTTTTGAACGAGATAATGAGTTAAGTGTCGTACCTTCCTCAACATCTACTAATTCACCGATTGTCATTGTTGTGCCTAATGCCGTTTTAATTTCAGTTGCTAAGACATCATCAAGTGAAGTAGCAGCTACTTTGGCATCACGTTGTACAATAACATCAATATCATTCCCATCATTTTTAACTGTTGTTAAAACTTCTTGGGATGTATTCGAATTTAATGCCATCACAATTTGAGCAGTAGTTAAGCCATATTGAAGGACATTTTTTTGTTCAACTTTAAGGACATGCTCTACATAAGGATCTTCGTTATCAGATTTGATATCCTCTAAGCCATCTACTTCTTTTAGAGCACCCTCAACTTGACTTACTGCTTCTCGAAGTTTATCTAAGTCATCACTGTATAGTGTATAGCTTACTTCATTTGAAGACATAGACATTGATGAGAAGTTTTGAGACTTCCATTCTCCTGATTGGCCAATATTAAACACATAGTTTTCTACTTCTTCACGAGCTTTAGGGAAGTCCTCCATATCCGGATCAAAGATAAGGTACATTAAAGCACCGCCAGCGCCTCCACCCATCATCATTGCTGAAGGGTCAACATTATTGGAATCCGTTATGGAAACTTGTAAAATATCAACATCTTTACGTTTCATTAATTCTTTTTCTACTTTTTCAACGTTTGCTGCCGTTTCATCTGCTAGCTCACCTGTAGCAGGTGTATACGTTAAGTACATTACTTTTTCTTCTTGTGATCCCATAAAACTAAAACCTATTAAAGGTGTTAATGCAAGGGAACCTACAAGTAATACAATCGCAATGATTGAAGTAATAATTTTATGGTTTAATGCTTTTTCTAAGACACCCTTATACCAATTAGCTAACTTACCAACTTCTTTATGCTGGCTTTCCATTTTCTCACCGTATAATTTTTTACGGAATAGGAAGTGAGATAAAGCTGGTACGATTGTGATGGCAACGATTAAGGAAGCACCTAGTGCAAATGTCATTGTTAGGGCAAATGGCATGAATAATTCGCCAACCATACCGCCTACGAAAATAAGTGGGGCGAATACGGCAACCGTTACTAATGTTGACGAAAGAATAGGTTTAAACATTTCAATCGTTGCTTCACGAATTAAGGCACGACCTGTTAATTTTTCTTGTTTTAAATGAATTCGTCGATAAATATTTTCAACAACTACAATCGAGTCATCGATAACACGACCTATTGCGACGGTAATCGCACCTAGCGTCATAATGTTTAATGTGATATCCATCCAGTTTAATAGTAGTAATGCCATGAAGACAGAAACTGGGATAGAGATAATCGAGATAATTGTTGATTTGAAATCACGTAAGAATAGTAAAATGATTAATACGGCTATTGCACCACCAAATACTGCCTTTTCGATCATGGTGAAAACAGAATCTTCAATTGGGGCACCTTGGTCTAGAGAGATGTCAACATTTAAGCTGTCTAAACGTTTTTCTTCATCTTTCATAAGGTCTTTTACTGCATTAACTACTGTTACCGTATTCGCATCTTGACCTTTTACGATTTGAATGGCAATAGCATCCTTACCGTTTGTACGGGATACTGATTGTACTTTACCTTCTACTTCAATCGATGCAATATCACCTAGACGAACGAATGGTGAAGGATTTGTAGCTGAAGGTGTGACAGGAATTAATAAATCTTTTAGTTCATCTACAGATTTTACTTTACCATCAACTGAAACTGCTTGTTCACCAACGGTAAATTGATATAAACCAAGTGATAAAGACATGTCACTTGCTTGGATCATTTGCTTGACTGTTTCTTCAGTTAACCCAAGTGCAGCCATTTTTTCTTCATCATATTTAAAAGAAACTTGTTCAATATGCTGACCAGTAATAGTTGCAGAAGCAACACCATCAATTTTTTCAATTTTTGGAAGTAAAACGTCCTCAACTGTTGAAGTAAGATCTACAATATCTTCCTTCGAGCTACTTACAGATAAAGCTACTACTGGCATCATGTTCATGCTGATGGCCATAATACTTGGTTCTTGTGCACCTTCAGGTAGTTTAATATTATCTAAAGCTGCTTCTAACTGACGTTTTTTCTCATCCATATCAATGCCATAGTCATATTCAACTTGAACTTGTGCTACGTTGGAAGAGGATGTTGAATAAACTGCTTTAACATCTTCCAAGCTTTCTATGGATTTCTCAAATGGAATGGACAGTTCATTCATTACTTGTTCAGGCGTTGCGCCAGGGTATACACCCATAACAATTAAATATGGGATGGAGATATCGGGTATTGATTCCATTTTCATTCTTGTACCGGAATAAATACCAGAGACAGTGATGATAATTGTTAATAACCACACTGCCAATTTGTTTTTCAATACGAAATTAACTAAACCTTTCACCTTCACACCTACCCTTTATTGACTATCTAAATTCAATTATTTATACTAATGACTAATCGGTCATTTGTCAACGAAATGCATTAGGAGAGAGTTAAAAATATGTTAAAAAAGCAATTAATTATGGAGAAAGCATTAGAACTATTTTCTGAACAGGGTTTTGAAGCTACATCTGTACAGCAAATAACGGAACGCTGTGGAATTTCAAAAGGTGCATTTTATTTATCCTTCAAAACAAAAGATGAGCTTGTTATTTCAATGGTGGACTACTATTTACAGCAGTTTATTACGGATGTTGACCAAGTAGTCAGAGGCACCTATAATAAAGAAACGGTTTTAGTTGAATTTTATAAAAGCATCTTTCAAGCATTCAAAGACCATTCTGCATCCGCTCGTGTGTTCTTTAACGAAAAGGTCTTTTTAACAAAAAAAGAACTTTTTCATAAAATAACCGCGTATGAAGCAGAAATGTCTAAATCCATTCTCTATATGCTGGAACAACTTTATCAGGATAAACTCCAGGAAATGAAATACGATGTTATGTACTGTATTAAAGGATTTATGAAGAGTTATGCCGAGCTGTTTATTTTTTCAGATATGCCTCTTGATTTAGAGCAACTAGCTAAATCATTAGCAGAGAAGACAGATATCATTGCACATCATACAACCAT
This sequence comes from Lysinibacillus sp., assembly GCF_032093475.1. Classification (NCBI taxonomy): domain Bacteria; kingdom Bacillati; phylum Bacillota; class Bacilli; order Caryophanales; family Bacillaceae; genus Lysinibacillus; species Lysinibacillus sp. Next base: position 13,953 of record NZ_DAMDAY010000028.1, read on the forward strand.
TCCTTTTATCACAGAAGATCTTGTGCCATTTATTGCAAGGCCATGTGAACAAGATGTGTCAAAGGATGCTCTGTTACAATTATTTGAGCAAAATATCATTCATACAGAAGATTCAATTGCAAAAGAATCATTACTGCTATTAAAACAAGAAATAGAAAAACCAACATATAGTAGAGCCATTATTAAGGGTTTAATTGAAAATTTGCGTCAAGATCCAGCGTATCATTGGATTGCCTATGTAAGTGCTAAATACTTTAATAGTTGAATTGCAGGATAGAATTGTTCACGTGGACAGATGAACAATTCTATTTTTTTAGCTAAATATCTGCTAACTGTGGTATAGATTGCAGTGCTACTAATGCACTTGGAAATGGTTCTTGAATCCATAATAATCGTTCAAGAAAATCTTGCACGGCAATCGGTAACTGCAATTCCTGCTGCCAAGCTTTTTCTTTTTTATTGCTTGGCTTGTAGTTTGAGTAAAGTAAAAATAATAAAAAATGACCGACAAAATAAAGATCACTAATATGATTTTCTGCACGTTTAGGGTTTTCAATGGTAGAAAAATCGATTTCCTTTTGATAAGTGGTAGCGAGACCAAAGTCAATAATATGCAATTGCTGTTCTACTAGCAGTATATTAGGAATACGTAAATCGCGATGTACAATACCGTGATTGTGTAATTGTGTAATTTGTTCTAAAAGCTGTTTAGTAATGGCAAGTGATCGAACGATGGTAAACTGGGCGCCATCTTGAAAAATAAGCTGCTCAAACGTTTGGCCATTAACGTAGTCCATGATGAAAAATGGACAATCATCAATTGTTCCTGTTAAATGGATGGCAGGAACATAAGGCAGTGATAATTGTTGAAGTATGTGTATCTCTTGCTTAAATTTATAAATGGTTTTCTTGTGGTGACGATGTTTAGGACGTAAGCATTTTAAAACAAATAGCTTTTTAGATGAACAATCTTCAATTAAATATGCACGGCCATATGAGCCATAGCCGAGAAATTTTTTAAAAGAGAAATCGGGATGTTCAGCTATAAAATGCTCTACAATTCGATCAAAGTTTTTTTCGGAAATTCTTTTCCACCACATTAGCTACTAAAGAAACTCATTGAGCTGAAAAAACTACGTGAACTTTTGCGAGAGCTACGTTTATAATGCTTGTGACCATAATAATTATGTCGTTTTGAATATCTGCGACGGCTACTAGAGGAAGAATAATGACCTTTTGATTTTCCGTTGAGTAAGGAATGAAGAATTTTATCTAGCATAAAAACGCTCCTTTTGATGTTGTTATTACTATATACGCAAAAATAAAAAGAGAGGTTTCAAAAAATAGAAAATAAAAAAAGAAGCTATGTAAATATTTACATAGCTTCTTTACAGGAGGTTAAACCTCCATAATAATTGGTAAAATCATCGGTCGACGTTTTGTCTTTTCAAATAGGTAAGGACCTAAAACGTCTGTAATTTCATTTTTTAATTCTGTCCATTGTGGTGTTTTGCTTTGAATTGTTTCGTTAAGGTGACGATTGAGCATCTTCTGTGCTTCGTTAATCATCGTACCTGATTCACGCATGTAGACAAAGCCACGCGAAATGATGTCTGGGCCGGAAACAATTTTTTGGTTTTCCATATCAACACTTACGACAACGATAACCAAACCTTCTTCCGAAAGAATGCGTCGATCGCGTAAGACGATATTGCCAATGTCACCAATACCATTACCATCAATATAAACATCACCAGAAGGGATACGGCCAGCAACATGTGCTTCATTGGCGCTTAAGGCCAATACATCACCATTTTCCATAACAAATGTATTTTCTAATGGAACATCGCAATCTTCTGCTAGATGTGTATGCATTTTTAACATACGGAATTCACCGTGGATAGGCATAAAGAATTTAGGCTTCATTAAACGAAGCATCAATTTTTGCTCTTCTTGTGATCCGTGACCAGATGTATGGATATTATTTAATGCACCATGAATGACTTCTGCGCCAGCGCGGAACAATAAATTGATAATTTTGTTTACGCTCACAGTATTACCTGGTACAGGTGATGAAGAAAAGACAACCGTATCGCCAGGTTGGATTTGTATCTGACGGTGTGTACCATTGGCAATGCGAGATAAGGCAGCCATTGGTTCACCTTGAGAGCCTGTACATAAAATCATTACTTCATTTGCAGGAAGTCGATTAATGCTTTGGGCATCAATAAATGTATCCTTAGGCGCGTTGATATAGCCAAGCTCACGACCAATTGTAATGGCATTGTCCATTGAGCGACCGAAGACAGCAATTTTTCTTCCGTATTTTACGGCAGCGTCTGTTGCTTGTTGTAGACGATGAATATTTGACGCAAATGTAGCAAAAATAATACGACTATCAACTTTGCGGAAAATTTCATCAATACTCTTTCCGACTGTGCGCTCAGACATGGTGAAATTAGGCTTTTCAGCGTTAGTACTATCTGATAGTAAGCAAAGCACGCCATCTCGTCCGATTTCTGCCATCTTCGTTAAGTTGGCAGGTTCGCCCACAGGTGTAAAGTCAAATTTAAAGTCACCTGTATGAACGATATTACCAGGTGGTGTTTTAACAACAATACCATACGCATCAGGAATACTGTGAGTTGTTCTAAAGAAGCTAACAGATGTTTTTCTGAATTTAATAACATCCTCTTCTTTTATTTCAATAAGCTTTGTTGTACGTAGTAAGCCATGTTCTTCTAATTTATTACGTAATAAGCCAAGTGCAAGCTTACCACCGTAGACAGGGATATTAACCTGACGTAACAAATAAGGGATACCTCCGATATGATCCTCGTGTCCATGAGTAATAAATAGTCCTTTGATTTTGTCAACGTTACGTACTAAATACGTATAATCAGGAATAACATAGTCAATGCCCAGTAAGTCGTCTTCTGGAAATTTAATGCCAGCGTCAATTAAGATGATTTCATCTTGAAATTGAACGCCGTAAGTGTTTTTGCCGATTTCGCCCAGTCCGCCGAGCGCGAAAACAGCTGCTTGGTCATTTTTAACAAACTTCATGTTTGTTAAATTTCCTCCAAGACGAAGTTCGGGCTAGCTTGTTCGTACTCTAAATAGTTACCTTCAAGCAGTTGAATGAACTCGATGTTGTAGTTTCGGTCTTTTAGCTTTTGACGTACTTCGCGTTCTGAAGCAGCTTCAAGGTATAGACTTTTAGTATTTTCGCGAACTGGAATCTCATTTGCATTTTCTTGATAATAAACTTTGTAAATCATAGTTTGCTCTCCTTTAATTGCGTACATTTTTCTTGCACCTTTGACTACTACCACACACGTGCTACAAGAAAACAACGAATTTCTTTTAAAGAAGAAATATACATTTGTAATCCTTGTATCTCAATGCTTCAGTTGTGCACTATGTTTTAAAATTATATAGGAAGTAGTGAGACAGTGGTTGCGTATAGCCAAATAAATGCATTTCCTTTATATTATCACGCAGTTCCTCTAAAATAAAGAAAAGCCCTTCAAATAATGAAGGGCAAATGTTAGGCAATTGATTTTTTTCCGAGTACGCCGCGAAGCTGCTTCAACAATTTCCGTTTTAGTTTCTTCAGCATGGCACATCACTCCTTAGGATCATTATAATAAAAATTATTGTCTATGTAAAGCTATTAGCCTTGAAAGGGTAATATTGATGGAAAGGGATATTAAAATGAACAAAATTTTATTTTTTGATGTAGATGGTACTCTTTATAACAGTGAAAAAAAATTACCTGCATCAGCAAAAGAAGCACTTCTTGCAGCTAGACGTAATGGCTATGAATTGGCAATTGCTACTGGTCGAGCCCCTTTTATGATTGATGCTTTATTAGAGGAGCTGGATATTGATACGTATGTTACCTTTAATGGACAATATGTTGTTTACAAAGGTGAGGTTGTCTATACAAACGGTATTGAAAAAGAAGAATTGGCGAAAATCATTGCCTTTGGTGAAGCACGTAATGAGCCGGTAGTATTTTTAGATGACAAACGTATGATTGCATCTGTTGGTGATCATAATATGGTTGCTGAAAGTCTAGATACGCTTAAATATCCATACCCAGAATTAGATTCTTCTTATTATATGCAGAACGCTGTATATCAAACACTTATATTTATGGAAGAAAAAGATGAACCTTTATATTGCGAAACATTCCCAAATGTACAATTTGTACGTTGGCATCGTTATTCTTGTGATATTTTGCCAAAGGGCGGCTCAAAGGCAGTAGGTATTGAAAAGATTCTTGAAAAAATGGGCATTACGTTACAAGATGCCTTTGCTTTTGGAGATGGCATAAACGATATCGAAATGCTACAAGCTGTAGGTACGAGTGTTGCGATGGGAAATGGACATGAGCGAGTAAAGGCTGTTGCACATCATATTGCTGATCATGTAGACGAAGATGGTCTCGCAAAAATCATGCGTAAGCTAGCGATTATCTAAAAATAAAGAAGCAACTAGTTGCGCACTTCGCGACTAGTTGCTTTTGTTTTGTAAAAGATATTCCTTAGTCAAAGGTGAAAGAGGTTTTGATTCCCAAAAGTCTTATCTTAAAGTTGTTCATTACTCATTTTATTAATGGTTGTTGTGAATTTATTAAAAGTAAGTGCATATCCTTTTCTCTAATAATAGAAATAAGGAGCTATTTGTTCACTATTACTTGATATTTTTTATGCATAGTTGATTGGAGTGGAGCCAGCGTCACTCCTAGGGGATTAGCGTCACAGATGAGACCCTGGAGCGAACGCAGTGAGTGAAGCGGCTCATCGGACGCCCCCTGGAAAGGACGCTGGCGGAACGGAAATCAACCCTCGCCTTGCGAAATGATTGTTAAAATCACTTTTTTAATCCTCGTCTGCGTTAACCACTTTTATTGGAATGCCATTATCCGCAAAATGCTGAATCGTAGTTTTAGGTAGGGCGTCATCTGTGATAATGCCATCTATATCTTTGACTGGACAAACTTGAATGGCTACATCTTTATTAAATTTTGAAGAATCCGTAGCCACATAGACAGTTTGAGAGATGGAAATAATTTGTTTCCTTGTGATGGCTTCCTCTAAGCTAAAATCTGAAATGCCTTTTTCGATTGAAACACCGCTAGCACAAATAAAAGCCTTATTGATATTAAGGTGTTCAAAGCGGAACAAAAACTCATTGGACGTTACTGATTTTTCCGAGTGGCGTACTTTACCACCGATTAGTATAACCTCGATAGTGGAACCAATTAAATCAAATGCTACAGGCAATGAGTTTGTTACCACTGTTAATTTTTCCTTCTCCTTTAAAAATGGTGTCATTTGATATGTAGTTGTCCCGCTATCTATAAAAATACACTCCCCATCTTGAACAAGCGAAGCGCAAGCTTTAGCAATGGCGATTTTCTCAGTTATCTGCGTATGAAGTCGTTGGTCAATTAATCCCTCAACTGGCTCAATATATTTAACGCCCCCATAAAATTTCTCTATCTTCTTATCTTGCATCAATTGTTGGACATCACGACGAATTGTTTCCATTGAAACGTTAAATTCTTTTGTGAGTGTCACTAGTTTTACAACCTTATGTTGTCGTACAAATTGCAAAATTTGCTGTTGCCTTTCTATCATATACATTTCATCACCTCTACTACTATTTACTCAAAGTAAGCATAAGTTTGTCAACAGTTGGTCAGAATTTACTCAACATTTACACAAAAACGCATTTTCCTTTACAAATTGCCACTATACTAAAGCTAGGAACTGAGAGAGGTGAACAATTTGTTAGAACTAAAAAATATCTCGAAAAGCTATAAAAATAAGAAAGTTTTAGAAGATATCAATATAACCATCGAATCAGGTGAGATCATTTCATTATTAGGGCCAAGTGGTTGTGGGAAAACAACTTTGCTTAATATTATCTTAGGCCTTACAGATCAAACAGCTGGTCAGCTTGTTTACAATGGCCAAGATATATCAAAGCAATCGATGCAAGAAAGAGGATTTAATATTGTGTTTCAGGATTTTGCGTTATTTCCTCATTTGAATGCATATGACAATATCGTTTATGGACTGAAAAATAAACAAGAGCAAATGTCTAAGGGGGATATACAAGAATATATTGACTTTTTAGAGCTGACACCACATTTACATAAAAAGATTCACGAATTATCAGGTGGACAAAAGCAACGTGTTTCCATTGCCAGAACACTTGTGATGCAGCCAAAAATTTTATTGCTGGATGAGCCGTTAAGTGCATTAGATGGCGTCATTAAAGAATCGATAAAGGAACGCATTAAATCCATTGCTCGTGAATTTAATTTAACGACTATTATTGTCACACATGATCCAGAAGAAGCCTTAACACTTTCAGATAAAGTCATGATTATTAATGATGGAACAGTTGCTCAATTTGGCACACCTCATGAAATAGTAACAGCACCAAAAAATCAATTTATTGAGGATTTTATCTTAAGACAGCTACATATTAAGCGACACAATATCTATCAATTATTTGGAGAAACGTATGCTTAAAACGAATAAAATGATGAAATTAATTTTTCTGCCCATTCTATTATTTTTCCTATTGTTTTTAATTGTGCCATTACTTTATATGTTTTGGCAGTCTTTCAAAATAGGAAATGTGCTGACCTTTCAAAATTATATAGATGCTTTAAGTAATATAGAGCTTCGTGAAGCTTTTATTAATAGCTTTAAAGTTTCTTTTGTAGCATCAGTAGTTACCACTATTTTAGCTTTTTTATTGGCATATGCTGTTCATTTTACAACGATCCATCGCCATACGAAAAAGCTAGTACAGGTTGGAATTACTTTACCAATGTTACTACCAACCATCACCTATGGTTTCGTGTTGATTTATACATTTGGTAATCAAGGAATTTTAACAAAATTAATCGGTCAACCTCTTTTTACAATCTATGGGTACAACGGTTTAGTGATAGGTTACGTTTTATATACATTACCGGTTGCTTTTATTTTAATGCAAAATTCCATGCAATATATCGACAAACGATTCTTACTTGTTTCGATGTTGATGCGTGATCATTCGCTCCGTCGATTTTATCATACTGTATTCCGTCCAATGCTAGGAACAATTGGTGGGGCCTTTATTTTAACGTTTATATTAAGCTTCACTGACTTTGGGATACCTGCATCAGTCGGGGGGAATTACAGGGTGATTGCTACGGAGCTTTATCAAGCGATGTTAGGTTCAATTGTCCATTTTGAACGTGGAGCCGTAATTTCTGTTTTTATGCTTGTACCAGCAATACTCGGTGTAGTTATGTTAACGATTTTAGAGCGCTTTAATTTTCAGTATAAACAAGTCGGACAAAGTGAACTTGTCAAACATCGTCTACGTGATGTGTTGTTTACTGTTTATTCAATTGTCTGTGTAGCTGTTGTCTTGTTCGTTTTTTCAACAATGTTTATCGTGCCTTTTACGAAAGGCTATCCCTATGACCTAAGCTTCACATTAGAGCATGTCCAAAATGTACTTGCTGAGAAAGATTTAACAAAGGTTTATATCAATTCTCTGATCGTAGCGGTTTTAACTGCCGTATTAGGGGTGGTTATTACATTTATGTCAGCCCTCCTTAATGCAAGGACACCACTAAAAGGAAAGAAAAGTTTGGATGTAGCATCTATGATCACCAATACAGTACCGGGGATGGTGCTTGGGTTATCCTATTTGTTTTTCTTTAATGGAACGTCCTTGAAAGGTACCTTTTTCATCATTATCGCTTGTAATATTGTGCATTTTTTTACAACTCCGTATTTAATGGCGAAAAATTCTCTGCAAAAGATGGACCCTACTTGGGAAGTGACAGCGGAGCTATTAAGGGACTCGTGGTTGAAAACCATTGTACGTATTATTTTGCCAAATATTAGAGCGACGATTTATCAAATGTTTAGCTATTATTTTTTAAATGCGATGGTTACTGTCAGTGGCGTTATTTTCCTTGTTAGCACGAAAACAATGCTTGTATCGACACGGATAAAAGAGCTTCAGCATTTTGCGAAATACACCGATATTTTCGTACTATCAATATTTATTTTATGTACAAACCTCATTGTGAAATTAGGTTGTGATTATATAACAACTCATAAAGAAAAAGTGGAGGAGATCTCAAAATGAAAAAATCAACAGGCATGATGTTAGGGACAGTTAGTGCAGCGGCAATCGTTTTAGCTGCATGTGGAGGGGCTGAAGCAAATTCCGAAGAGCAGATCATTATTTATTCAAATGCTGATGATGAAGCAATTGAAGTTATGGAGTCTACATTAGATGACAAGGGCTATAAAGGAAAGTACTTAATCCAATCCTTTGGTACTTCGGAATTGGGTGGGAAAATGATGGCTGAAGGAACAGATATTGAAGCAGATGTGGTGACGATGGCTTCTTATTTTATAGAAAGTGCACAAACCACTAAATCCATGTTTGTGGATATTTCTTCAGACTTAAAGCCTCTTGATGGCGGTGTGACGTATGCACTGCCGATTTTAGGAAATGTAGGTTCTATTTTTATTAATACAGAGGTGTTACAACAAAAAGGTCTACCTGTACCGCAAACGATTAAGGATTTGACAGACCCTGCCTACAAGGATTTAGTGTCATTCCCAAATATTATGGATTCCTCAACGGGATGGCTATTAGTACAAGCTATCATTAAGGACTATGGTGAGCAAGAAGGTCAAAAGGTTTTAGCAGATTTAATTAGTAATGCGGGCCCACATATTGAAAGCTCGGGCTCAGGACCAATAAAAAAAGTGAAAACGGGTGAAGTTGCAGCTGGATTTGGTTTACGTATTCAGGCCATAGATGCCAAAAATGAAGGGTTGCCAATCGATTATATTGACCCGACAGAAGGAAACTTCACATTAACGGAATCTGTGGCTGTAGTAGATAAAGAGGGAGATGAAGCGTTAGCTAAAGAAATCGCTAAGGTCATTGCAACAGAGGCGCGTGGTGGTCTATTAGAGCAATATCCTGTCGCTCTTTATGAAGGGGAACAAGTGAAAGATGAACATGTTCCTGCTTATCTCAAAAAGTGGGACTCTACATTAACGGTAGATTTATTAGAAAAACATCAAGCTTTCTTTAAAGAAGCACAACGATAAGGAGTTTTAACAAATGAGTAACTATAAATTATTGACACCAGGACCATTAACAACAACTGAAGCAGTAAAACAGGAAATGTTAAAAGATCGTTGTACATGGGATGATGACTATAAAAATGTTACACAAGTAATTCGCAAGCAGCTTTTGGCGTTAGCTCAAGTCGATGAGCCGGATTACACAGCGGTCCTTATGCAAGGTAGTGGTAGCTTTGTAGTAGAATCTGTTCTCACAACAGCTATAAGTGAAGACGATAAAGTGTTAATCATCACAAATGGAGCTTATGGTGAAAGAATGGTTGAAATGGCCAAAGTACTAAAGCTACAGCATGTTGTTTACAGTGTTCCTTATGATGAGCAGCCATCATCAATAGCTATTCAAGATTTACTTGAAAAAGATGCGAGTATTACGCACGTGGCTGTCGTGCATTGTGAAACAACAACAGGTATTTTAAATCCAATTAAAGAAATTGGGGAAGTTGTTCATTCGTTCAACAAAACATTTATCGTAGATGCAATGAGTAGCTTCGGTGGAGTGCCAATGAATTTATCAAGCTTGCATATAGACTTTTGTATTAGTAGTGCCAATAAATGTATTCAAGGCGTGCCGGGGTTTGGGTTTGTTATTGCTAAAACAAATGTATTAGAGAAATGCAAAGGTCAGGCTCGTAGTGTTGCATTGGATTTGTATCATCAATGGGAAGTGATGAAGCATGATGGCAAATGGCGCTTTACTTCTCCTACGCATGTAGTGGCAGCTTTTGCGAAGGCGCTAGAAGAGCTAGACGAAGAGGGCGGAATCAACGCTCGCTATAAGCGCTATGCGGATAATAATCAAATACTACGCTCTCGTTTATCAGTGCTTGGCTTTGAAGCGTATATTGCGGAAGAGCTACAATCACCTATTATTACAACATTTTTGTTCCCGTATAAAGAGTTTTCTTTTGAACACTTTTATGAGGAAATGAAAAAAGCAGGTTTTGTTATCTATCCTGGTAAGCTGACAGATGTGGATACATTCCGTATTGGCAATATCGGTGATATTCATGAGGAAGATATGCAAGCGTTATGTGAGATAATAGAAAATTATATGGTGGTGAAAAACAATGAAAATTGAAACGGTTATTTTGGATTGGGCAGGAACAGCAGTTGATTTTGGTTGCTTTGCCCCTGTCAATGTTTTTTTATCGATTTTTGAAGATGCTGGTGTCAATGTAACATTAGAAGAAGCTCGAAAACCAATGGGCATGTTAAAAATTGACCATATTCGTACCATGCTAGAAATGCCAAGAATTAATGAGGAGTGGCAACGAATTCATGGACAAGCTTTTACAGAAAATGACGTGCATACATTATATAATCAGTTCGAAACGAAATTAATGGAATCGTTAGCAAACTATACAGATCCGATCCAACATGTGAAGACAGCGGTACAGCAATTAAGAGAAGCGGGTATTCGAATTGGCTCTACAACAGGCTATACTGATTCGATGATGGAAGTAGTGACGAAAAATGCAGCTAACAAAGGCTACCAACCTGATTTTCTTGTAACACCCACACAGGTTGGTGATAAAGGACGACCATACCCATATATGATTTTTAAAAACATGCAGGCATTTGGCTCGAAGGCAACCAAGCAAGTCGTGAAGGTTGGCGATACGACTTCAGATATAATGGAAGCATTAAATGCTGGTGTTTGGGCTGTTGGTGTTATTATTGGAAGTTCAGAAATGGGATTATCTGAAGAAGAATTTCAAGCACTCACTTCTGAAGAACAGCAACAAGTCATAGCCGAAACGAAACGTATTTTTGAAGAAACAGGGGCACACTATACAATTGAAACAATGGCAGAGCTACCTAAATTAATTGAAACAATTAATGCTCGTTTAAATCGATAAAAATAAACCTCGGCAGATGTATAACTGCCGAGGTTTATTTTAATCTCGCTCATATGGAATGGAATCAGGTATTTCTGCAAATGGGTTTTTTTCATTGATACGATCATAAAACATTACGCCGTTTAGATGATCTAGTTCATGCTGAAATGCAATAGCTGGCAAACCTTTAAGACGCATTTTCTTTTCTTCGCCATCAATTGTTTTAAATTTGACTGTGATGCGCGCATGACGGGGTACATATCCAGGTATATTACGGTCAACAGAGAGACAACCTTCTCCTGCTGTTAGGTATGTGTTTTCGACAGAGTGGCTTACAATTTTCGGATTAATGGCAACAAAGCTTAATTGTTCACCAGCCTCATCCTTTAAATGTAGAGCAAACATACGCTGTAAGCTATTTACCTGATTGGCAGCTAGGCCAATACCACTACGCAAATTATATTTTTCTGCCATTTCAGGGTCTTGGCTGTTGATTAAATACTGAAGCATATCTTCAGCGAGCTTTCTTGTTTCATCAGTTAAAGGGAATTTAACTTCCTCAGCTTTTGTGCGTAAAGTCGGATGACCTTCGCGGATAATATCATCCATTAAAATCATATAGTAATCTTCCTTTCAACTTTGTAGTGCCTTACTAATAAGTATACATCACGTCTTAAAACAATCACATGTAAAAAGACCTTATTTGAATATACTCAAAAAATTTTTCTAATGCTATTAGATTTTCTAGATTGGGGTATTCTACTATTGGAAAACCTGTTGGAAAACTTAAGGAATATATGGTGTTAATAAGGTGTTGTAATACAGATTTTAGATATTGGTAATACAGTATAGGACAGTGGTATTGGAATGTTATTTTAGAAAAAATCTTTGTTTATAGCCGTAATATATGATTGACCGACAGTATTTTATTCAGTATACTGAGTGTCAAGAATAAGTTGTACTAGTAAAAATGGTGATTTATTTTAATACAGCTGAAAGGGAGATGTGACAAATGAGCAAGAAAAACAATAATATTTTTGATGCGAAACAAACGCTAACTGAAATCGAAGATAAATTTGAAATGTTTCAAATTTTAAATGAAGAAGGCGAAATTATAAATAAAGAGGCAGACCCAAAACTATCTGATGAGGAACTAGTTGAACTAATGACACGTATGGTTTACACACGTATTTTAGATCAACGCTCAATCTCACTAAATCGTCAAGGACGTTTAGGTTTCTATGCTCCTACAGCAGGTCAGGAAGCTTCACAACTTGCTTCTCACTTTGCATTAGAGCAAGAGGATTGGATTTTACCAGGTTACCGTGATGTACCACAAATTGTATGGCATGGCTTACCTCTTGAAAAAGCATTTTTATTCTCACGTGGTCACTTCATTGGGAATCAGGTTCCTGAAGGTGTAAACGTTTTAGCTCCACAAATTATTATCGGAGCACAATATATTCAAGCTGCAGGAGTGGCACTTGGTATTAAAAAACGCGGGAAAAAAGCTGTTGCCGTAACTTATACAGGTGACGGTGGTTCATCACAAGGTGACTTCTATGAAGGAATTAACTTTGCAGGTGCATTTAAATCTCCAGCAATCTTTATCGTACAAAATAACCAATATGCAATTTCAACTCCTCGTGAATTGCAAACAGCTGCTAAAACAATTGCACAAAAAGGTGTAGCAGCAGGTTTACCAAGTATTCTAGTAGATGGAATGGATGCGCTTGCAGTTTATGTAGCTACTCGTGATGCTCGTGAACGTGCAATTAATGGCGAAGGTCCAACATTAATTGAAACTATGTGTTACCGTTATGGTCCGCATACAATGGCAGGGGATGACCCAACTCGTTACCGTACTTCTGATACTGATAATGAATGGGCTCAAAAAGACCCTCTTGTTCGCTTCCGTAAATACCTAGAAGCAAAAGGTTTATGGGATGAAAAGAAGGAAGAAGCAGTAATTGAGCGTGCAAAAGAAGAAATTAAAGAAGCAATCAAAAAAGCAGATGCAGCTCCAAAACAAAAAGTGACAGAGTTAATGGAAAATATGTATAAAGGCGAAATGCCATCTAATTTAAAAGAACAGTATGAAATCTATAAAGAGAAGGAGTCGAAATAACCAATGGCACAAATGACGATGATTCAAGCAATTACAGATGCACTTCGCACAGAATTAAAGAATGATGAAAACGTTCTTGTATTCGGGGAAGATGTAGGTGTCAACGGTGGGGTATTCCGCGCTACAGAAGGCCTACAAAAAGAGTTCGGTGTTGATCGTGTGTTCGATACACCATTAGCAGAATCAGGTATTGGTGGGTTAGCAGTCGGTCTTTCTCTTCAAGGATTCCGTCCAGTTCCTGAAATTCAATTCTTTGGTTTCGTATATGAAGTAATGGATTCTATTAGTGGTCAATTAGCACGTATGAGCTACCGTAGTGGTGGTGTATACAATGCGCCAGTAACAATCCGTTCACCATTTGGTGGTGGTGTGCATACACCTGAAATGCACTCAGATAGCTTAGAAAGCCTAATGACAGCACAACCTGGTTTAACAGTTGTTGTACCATCAACACCATATGATGCAAAAGGATTACTTATTTCATCAATCCGTAATGACAACCCAGTTATTTTCCTAGAGCACTTAAAACTTTACCGTTCATTCCGTGAAGAAGTGCCAGAGGAAGCATATGAAATTCCGCTAGGCAAAGCAGATGTAAAACGCGAAGGTAAAGATTTAACAATTATCGCTTACGGATTAATGGTTCATGAAAGCTTAAAAGCTGCAGAGGAACTTGAAAAAGAAGGACATTCTGTAGAAGTAATTGACTTACGTACAATTCAACCAATCGATGTGGATACTATTATCGCATCAGTTGAAAAAACAGGACGTGCGATTGTTGTCCAAGAGGCTCAAAAACAAGCGGGTATCGCTGCAAACGTAGTAGCAGAAATTACAGAGCGCGCAATTTTAAGCTTAGAAGCTCCTGTTCTTCGTGTGGCTGCACCAGATACTGTGTACCCATTCCCACAAGCTGAAGGTGTTTGGTTACCAAACTACAAAGATGTAATGGAAACAGC
>NZ_DAMDAY010000028.1:28084-39604 GCF_032093475.1 Lysinibacillus sp.
GAAACAGCGAAAAAAGTTTTAACATTGTGATAAAGCTTCGTAAGAAGAGTGAATAGAAAGGATGGGTACACATGGCATTTGAATTCAGACTACCGGATATTGGCGAGGGTATTCACGAAGGCGAGATCGTGAAATGGTTCGTTAAAGCTGGAGATACAGTTAAAGAAGACGATATTCTTTGTGAAGTACAAAATGATAAAGCAGTAGTAGAAATCCCTTCACCAGTAGAAGGTAAAGTAGAGGAAGTTTTAGTAGGAGAAGGGACTGTTGCCGTTGTTGGTGATGTCTTAATCCGATTTGATGCACCTGGTTATGAGGACTTAAAGCTTAAAGGTGACGATCATGCTGAAGCGAAAACAGAAGCACAAGTTCAAGCAACTGCTGAATCTGGTCAGAATGTAGAAAAAGCTCCTACAAACGAGGAGAAGGCACCAGAAAAAGCTCAAGATAAAGCTCCAGACAAAGTGGAGACTGTTGTTGATGAATCAAAACGTGTGATTGCAATGCCTTCTGTACGTAAATTTGCACGTGAAAACGATGTTAACATTCGTGAAGTGAAGGGTACAGGTAAAAATGGTCGAATCCTAAAAGAAGATATTGAAAACTTCTTAAAAGGTGGAGGTACTGTAGAAGCTCAAGCTGCAAATGTTGAAGCAACTGAAGCAACGGCGCAGGAAGAGACAGCAGCACCGGCAGCACCAGTAGTTCTTGAAGGGGAATTCCCTGAGACGCGTGAGAAAATGTCTGGTATTCGAAAAGCGATTGCAAAAGCAATGGTACACTCGAAACAAACGGCTCCTCATGTTACACTAATGGATGAAGTCGATGTAACAGCTCTTGTAGCACATCGTAAAAAATTCAAAGATATCGCTGCTGAAAAAGGTGTTAAATTAACATACTTACCATATGTAGTTAAAGCTCTTATTTCAACTTTACGCGAGTTCCCAGAATTTAACCGCTCATTAGATGATGCTACACAAGAAATTATTCAGAAGCATTACTATAATATCGGTATTGCTGCTGATACTGAAAGAGGCCTACTAGTACCAGTTATTAAGCATGCAGATCGTAAATCTGTATTTGCAGTGTCTAATGAAATCAATGAGTTAGCGACGAAAGCCCGTGAAGGCAAGCTTGCGCCACATGAAATGAAAGGTGCTTCCATGTCCATTACGAATATTGGCTCTGCAGGAGGACAATGGTTCACACCAGTAATTAATCATCCTGAAGTAGCAATACTAGGTATTGGTCGAATTTCAGAAAAACCTGTAATAAAAAATGGTGAAATTGTAGCCGCACCTGTGTTAGCATTATCATTGAGCTTTGATCATCGTATGATCGATGGAGCCACTGCGCAAAATGCTTTAAATCACTTAAAGCGTTTGTTAAGTGAGCCAGAATTATTATTAATGGAGGCGTAACAAAAATGGTAGTAGGAGATTTCCCAATCGAAACAGATACTCTTGTCATTGGTTCAGGTCCTGGAGGATATGTAGCAGCAATTCGTGCAGCTCAAACTGGCCAAAAAGTAACAATCGTTGAAAAAAATGTACTTGGTGGTGTGTGCTTAAACGTAGGTTGTATCCCATCAAAAGCATTAATTTCGGTAGGTCACCGTTTTGAGCAAGCTAAACATTCAGATGACATGGGAATCATCGCTTCTGATGTGAAATTAGACTTCTCAAAAGCACAAGCATTTAAAGACAGCGTTGTTAAAAAATTAACTGGCGGTGTTGAAGGCTTACTTAAAGGAAACAAAGTTGAAATTGTACAAGGTGAAGCTTATTTCGTTGACGCTCATTCAGTGCGTATCATCAATGGTGAATCTGCTCAAACTTACACATTTAACAATGTCATTATTGCAACAGGTTCTCGTCCAGTTGAGATTCCAACATTCAAATTCTCTGATCGCGTACTAAATTCTACTGGTGCACTTTCTTTACAAGAAGTTCCTGGTAAATTAGTTGTTATCGGTGGAGGTTATATTGGTACAGAGCTAGGATCAGCTTACGCAAACCTTGGCTCTCAAGTAACAATTATTGAAGGCGGAAAAGATATTTTAGCTGGCTTCGAAAAACAAATGACTCAAATCGTTAAAAAAGGCCTTAAAAAGAAAGGCGTTGAGATTGAAGTTAACGCGTCTGCAAAAGGCGTTGAAGAAACTGAAAACGGCGTAGTAGTAACTTATGAAGTTGGCGGAGAAGAGAAAAAGGTTGAAGCTGATTACGTATTAGTTACTGTAGGTCGTCGTCCAAATACAGATGAAATGGGCCTTGCTGAAATCGGAGTTGAATTCGGTGAACGTGGTCTAATCAATGTTGACAAACAATGTCGTACAAATATTCCAAACATCTATGCAATCGGTGATATCGTAGCTGGTCCACAACTTGCACATAAAGCATCTTACGAAGGTAAAGTTGCTGCTGAGGCGATTGCTGGTGAAAAATCAGTTGTTGATTATCTTGCTGTACCTGCTGTATGCTTCACAGATCCTGAAATGGCAACAGTTGGTTATAATGAAGATCAAGCAAAAGCAGAAGGCATCGAATACACAGCAGCGAAATTCCCATTCGCAGCAAATGGTCGTGCTCTTGCATTAAACCAATCAGAAGGCTTCGTGAAGCTTGTTGCTCGTAAAGAAGACGGCTTATTAATTGGTGCTCAAATCGTAGGTGCTGGTGCATCTGATATGATCGCTGAAATGGGCTTAGCTATTGAAGGCGGAATGACTGCTGAAGATATCGCATTAACAATTCATGCTCACCCAACATTAGGTGAAATTACAATGGAAACTGCTGAAGTACTACTTGGCAACCCAATTCACATTGTAGCAAAAAAATAATGGTAACAGTTCTAACGGCTATAAAGCAAATGCTTTGTAGCCGTTTTTTGTATATTGACCGTAATTTTGTTAAAGTAAAGATATTGTTAGGAATATTCGAAATAATTTGGAGTGATAATGATGGATTTAGGCTTAAAGGGGAAAGTGGCAATTATTACTGGGTCAAGTAAAGGAATTGGTTATTATACGGCTATGCAGCTTGTCAAAGAGGGAGCACAGGTTGTATTGTGTGCTCGTGGAGAAAAACAGCTACAAGTGGCAGCTGGATGTATTAAAAATGAAACAGGTATAGATGTTTTAATTGTTCCAACAGATATTACAAAAGAAAAAGATTGTAAGTATTTAATCGAACGTACTGTAGAACAATTTGGCCATATTGATATTCTCATTAATAATGCAGGTACCGCTTCAGCAAATCCCTTCGAAACGGTGAGTAGTGAATTATGGCAAGCTGATTTAGATTTAAAGGTATTTGGGGCCATTCATTGTTCAAAATATGCGGCACCTTATATGCGAAAAGCTGGCGGAGGTGCAATCGTCAATGTGACAGCTGTAATGGCGAAGACACCTCCAGCAAGCTCACTTCCTACTACTGTAAGCCGTGCTGCTGGACTTGCCTTAACAAAGGCAATGAGCAAGGATTTAGGAAAAGATAATATTCGAGTAAATTCTGTCTGTATAGGTCTTATTCGTAGTGACCAAATTGAAAAGAAATGGAAAAAAGAAGAACCGGATTTATCGTGGGAAGAATATTCCCGTAAGGTGGGGCAAGCTATTCCGCTCGGTCGTGTAGGTGATACACAAGAGGCTGCAAACGTTATAACTTTTTTAGTATCTGATGCAGCGAGCTACGTTACAGGCACTTCAGTTAATATCGATGGTGGCTCTGGCCACGCATTATAGAAAAGTAAAAATCCACTATACTTATAGAAGCATAGTGGGTTTTTAAATTTTAACCTTCTTCATTAATAAGTACATTTTTACCACGTATTTTCATAACCAGTGGTATAAGTAACCAAGAAATTGCAACCACTAAAAATAGTAATGATAAAGGCTTTGTTATAAAAATAGAAAAGTCTCCATTCGAAATGGTTAATGCACGGCGCATATTATTTTCAATCATGGGCCCTAGTACAAGTGCAAGGACTAAGGGAGCAACTGGGTAATCATTTTTAGCAAATAGATAACCAAGAACACCACAAGCTACTAATAAAAATAAATCAAACGTAGCGAATTGAACGGCATAAACGCCAAAAATTGAAATCGCAATAATAATGGGCAATAAATACTTTTTAGGTGTTTCGATTATTTTGGCAAAAATTCGGACCAATGGCATATTTAATGCTAGTAACATTAAGTTACCAATAAACATACTGGCAATTAATCCCCAAGCAACTTGAGGATGCTCATCAAATAATAATGGACCCGGCTGAATATTATACATAATAAGTGCACCCATTAAAATTGCAGTAGTACCTGAGCCGGGAATTCCTAATGTTAGCAAGGGAATCATTGCACCGCCTGATGCAGCATTGTTCGCTGATTCAGGTCCAGCTACACCCGCAATATGACCTTTTCCGAATTGCTCGGGTGTTTTACTGAATTTTTTTTCGGTAATATAAGAAAAGAATGAGGCAAGTGTTGCGCCTGCACCGGGTAATACACCGATGAAAAAGCCTAGTAATGAGCCGCGAGCAATAGGAACAGCACTATCCTTTAAATCTTGCTTTGTTGGTAATACACGATTAATTTTTGCTAATTGACCATCCTCTTCTTCTTTTTCAAGAATGGTTTTAAATACTTCACCTAATGCAAATAAACCAACAGCGATAGTTAAAAATTCAATTCCAGAGAACAGCATAGGCTGACCAAATGTAAAACGTTCGATACCTGATACGGCATCTATACCAACTGTCCCGAGCATAAGCCCTAAAACAGTCATGATTAAAGCTTTGGTAATAGAACGTCCTGCTAGTCCACTTACTGCTGCAAGTCCTAATAGCATCAGAGAAAAGTATTCTGCGGGTCCAAATTTAAGTGCTAATTTTGACAATGGATTAGCTAATAGTATTAGACCTAGTAACGCTACAACTCCAGCACAAAATGAGCCAATGGCCGCGATAGAAAGAGCACTTCCAGCACGGCCTTGTTTAGCCATTTGATAGCCATCCAATGTTGTCACAACTGATGAGGACTCACCAGGCGTGTTTAATAGAATGGATGTTGTTGATCCACCATACATGGCTCCGTAGTATACCCCTGCAAGTAAAATAATTGAGCTTGTAGCGGCAGCCTCCGTTGGAAGTCCAGCTGTAATAGTTGCTGTAACGGGGATTAATAAAGCAACCCCGCTCATTGGACCTATACCAGGAAGTACACCAACTGCTGTACCAATTATGACACCAACAAGAGCGAATAAAAGATTTTGCCATTGAAGGGCAACAGCAAATCCATCAGCTAAAAATTGCAATGTCGACATAATGTTCACTCCTGTACTAAAAAATTGGGAAACTAGGCAACGATCCTCCTAGTAAACTTGTAAATAAATAATAGACGCCTAGTGAAAATCCAGCTGCAATAAAAATTGAATAAATAAGTTTAGTGCGTTCCATTGTTTGGAAGCTAATACACAAAAATAAAAATGTTGTTATCATATAACCAATTTTTTCAAGGAAAAATACATACGCAAGAGCGCTACCCAAAATGATTAAGAATTTTTTGAGCTCTGTTGAAGATATTTTAGAAGAAGTTGTTGGTCCTGTGTTTCGCTCTCTCACAGCTTTTTTCCATGATTCATAAAATAATTGAAGACTTAATAAACCTAAAATAATACCTAAACCTAATGGGAAAATTTTTGGCCCAACTGTAGACCCATAAGCACTATCAGAAATCTGTGTTGCTTGAAAAATAAACAAAATGCTAAGTGCTAAGAGGATTATGCTAAATGTTTTATCAAATGTATAGCTCAAACGTTTTACACCTCCATTAAAAATAGATAAAGTTACACAAGTAGTTCTATATTTAATGGAAATACTTGTGTCTTTTTTAAAAAACGATTTTTTATTTTTGCATACCAAGAGCTGTAAGTAGTTCAATGATTATTTTATTTTGATTGTCTAGATAAGCTGTAAATTCTTCCGCATTACGGTATTCTGCTTGCCAGCCATTACGTGTCACCTCAGCTTGCCATTCTTTTGATTCAGACATTGCCTGTAATTTTTCAGACCAATAGGTAATCGCATCTTCACTCATATTTTTTGGACCGAAAATACCACGCCAAATTGTAAATTCCTCATCAATACCAGACTCTTTAAATGTAGGAACCTCTGCTAGCTCACCTTCTAAGCGTTCAGAGGAACTTACAGCTAATACACGAACATCTCCAGATTTAACATAAGTAGCAATTGTGGAGGCATCTGTTGCAATAACATCAGCATTGCCACCTAATAATGCTGTAACCGCCTCTCCGCCACCGTCATAAGAAACATATTTAATTGTTTTTAAGTCAATGCCCGCTTTATAAGCCGGAATAATTCCTACTAGATGATCCATCGAACCCGGTGCAGAACCACCTGCTAATGTGACATCTTTTGGTGAAGTTTTCATGGCATTTAAAACATCTTCAAGCGTTTGAAAAGGAGAATCCTTTTTAACAACGATTGCGCCATAGTCACGTGTTAATTGTGCTAAAGGTGTAGTATCCTTATAGCCAAATTTACTATTTCCTTCAGCCTTTTCATGATTTATAAGGATCGGTGGTGATTTAACCATTAACATATAATCATTATTGGCCTCCTTTGTAGCAAATGTTGCCATGAAGGCAGCACCACCACCACCGGGCTTGTTCTCAACTTGAATTGCCTTATCAATTAACCCTGTGTCATTCATGGTTTTTGCTACTGCACGAGCGGTTAAATCCCAGCCACCACCAGCACCAGATGGAGCAACAATGGTAATATTATTTTTCGGATAATCACTGGCGTTCTTTCCCTCTGTTTTTTCTCCATTTGATGATGAGCAGCCAACCAAACTAGTGAATAGTAAGCCAGCTACCATTATTTTAGAAATGTTCCTCCACATAAAAATCCCCCTTAAAAATAAAATGGTAGCGCTATCAATTTAGCGCTACCCATACTATAACTTACTTCATAATTTTAGGAATATTGTGATAATAATGTGAATTAACATCATTTTGTTCATAAAGTTTATTGAGAAATAAAGTATCGTCGTTCAGGACGACCAACTGTGCCATAAGTCAGTTCAGTATAGACCTGCTTTTGTGTAACTAAAAATTCTAAATAACGACGAGCGGTGGAACGGCTGACACCGATATTCTTTCCTAACAGCTCAGCTGTACTACCATTCTCCATTAAACTTAAATGGTTAATAACATGATTCATTGTTGTTGGATCAATCCCTTTTGGTAGTAATAACGGTGTTTCTTGAGGGCCGGATGAACCTGCTTTTGGCCAAAGATATTGAATTTTTTCTTGTGTAAAATTCTCATTATTTTTCAGCAATAAATGCTTGTAACGGAATTTTTCTATACTCTCTTTTAGTTGTTCGAATGTAAATGGCTTTAAAATGTAATCTGTAACATTTTTCCGATAAGCTTTCTGTACTATATGTGCCTCTGTGGCTGCGGTAATCAAAATAATGCTACTTGTTGGGCTTACTTCTTTAATTTTATCAATTAAATCAACCCCGAGTATATCTGGTAAAAAGACATCAAGTAATATAAGTTGCGGTGAAAATGATTGAAGCCAATCTAAAGCTTCTTCACCAGTGTTTGCCCGCGCAATTACTTTATAGCCTTCAATTTTTTCTAAAAAACGACAATGTACGTCTGCTACACGTACATCATCTTCAATTACTAGCACTTCAATATCGTTCATGGATCATAGTCCCCCTTTTGCTAATAGATACGATAAATAGGGCACCTCCTAAATCGCCTTTTTCAAGAGCAAGAGTGCCGTTTAGATCATGGATGCTGGAAATTACTTTTCTTAAACCATAGCCTCGATGTTTCCTATCTTTCGTGGAAATATTTTCAGAAAATAGTACATCTAATTTTTCTTGTGCTAAACCTTGACCAGAGTCCTCAACCTCAAAGATGATTTCCTCTCCATTATCTAATATAAAAAGCCTGATAATTGGTTGTCGCTCTTTGTTTTTATCAACCTCTTCAAAAGCATTGGTTAATAAATTCCCTATAATAGAAATAATTAGGCTTTTTTCAATGTTTTCAGGAAAGGTTTCTAAATAACTATCCTCATCAAAGATCAATTTGATCTTTAATTCACGGGCACGATTAAAAAATCCGATAATTAAACCATTTAAAAATGGGTCCTTTACACGCTTTGTTATAAATTGGGTTAGAGAAGAATGTCCTTGTACCTCTTTATGAATAATAGATAGTGCTTCATCAGAAGCATTTAATTGAATAAGGCCAGATATTGTGTAAAGGACATTATTAAACTCATGTGTTTGGGCACGTAAAGCCTCCGTATATTGTTTTACTTGTGATAATTCGATAGCCATTTGCTCTATTTCTGATTGTAATCGGAAACTTGCAACAGCGCCCACAACTTTACCATTCACCTTCATAGGTACACGGTTAACGATAATTTCATGACCATTAACAATCATCAATTTATCAAGTTGTTTTTCACCGTTCGTTAATACGTTAAGAAGATGTGTATTAGGTATATGCTGTTCGATATTATCACCAATGATAGAAGCTGAATCCGTTAAATTTAAGATTTTGGCGGCAGCATTATTTAGGGTTGTGATTTCACCTTTCTCATTAACCGTTATAATCGCTTCACGAACTGATTCAATTAAAGTATTTTTTTCTGTTAAGAGACTGGCAATTTCGCTTGGCTCTAAATTAAAAATTTGCTTTTTAATATTACGGGATAAAAAAATAGAACCGATTATACCGATGCTTAATGCAATCACCATCGTATAAAAAATATTATCAAGATATAAAAAATATAAGCTATCTAATTCACTTGTTAAGTATCCAATTGACACAACTCCAATAATCGATCCATTTGTGTCAAAGATAGGTGCCTTTCCACGAATGGATTGTCCCATTGAACCATTCGCAATGGAAATATAAGACTCACCATCGATTAATGCTCGGTTATTATCATCGCCAACCATGGTTTTACCAATACGGTCAGCGATAGGATGGGTGTAGCGTATGCCATGTTTATCTCCTATTACAACATAAGTAGCTTTTGCTGCAAGCATAATATCATTGCTAATTTTTTGTAGACTTTCGGAAGGATTATTTGTATGAAACGCTTCGATTACATCGCCCCTGCTAGCTGTTGTTTCAGCTAAATATAGTGCTCGGTTACCAATTTGTGTTTGCAACGCATCAGATATGGTCATATAAAAGAGAATGCCTGATAAAATGACAATAATAAAAATTAAAAAACTGCTGTAATAGGCAAAGCGAGCTTGAAGTTTTAATGTTTTAAAGATAATAGAAGATCCCACCTTATTGTGTATTATGGAAATTTTAGTAATATATATAACTAGTATCTTTTGTAATTTTCGATTATATAAAAAAATTTTGAAAATTACTAGTTGGAATATTCTAAAAGTTATGAGGACCGAATCGGCACAATTAGCAAATGAAGCAGTTAAGTGATCTATTGATAAAATCAGTATGAGAGTATCATCATCAACAGCAACATCATGAAAGTTTTGGAGAATAGGAATTTGAATACCATTTCATAAAATTACTTAGATTTTTCAATCTTTACTAATTATTTTTCTAAAATTACAATAGACAGAAAATTCCTGCAGATGTAGAATGAACGATATAGGGGGTGAAAAGTGGCGAAATGTTGAAAGAAAATTTTGCTGCACTATTGTTGCGAGTTGTTCGGATTATTGTTCAAATTGGCATACTAACCATTTTTTATTATATGGGAGTAGGGATAGTATCGTATTTACATATACCTCTTCCAGGAAGTGTTATTGGATTATTGTTATTAGCACTTTCACTCATTTTTAAAATCATTAAGGTTGAATATATTCAAGATGGAGCAAGTTTTCTCATTGGCATCTTAACGTTATTTTTCATACCTGCAACAGTAGGTGTTATTGATTATCCAGAACTCATGTCAATGACTGGACTGCTCATTATCTTAGCCGTTATAGCTAGTACATTAATCTCTATTTATATCACAGGTCTACTGACACAAATCATTGAGAAAAAAGAATTGGCGAAAAAGGAAAACGCAGAAACAACTGTTGAAGAAGGAAAGGGGGAGTTATCCGTTGATTGAAGCGATTGTTATCCTTAGCACCATTTTCATGTTCATTTTATTTACAAAGCTTTATCAGCGAATTCCACATCCTATCATGATTCCTTTGGTCACAACAACGATTGTCAGTGCAGTGATTTTGCTAGTTTTTGATATCCCATATGCAACTTATATGAAAGGTGGAGAATGGCTTCAGCAGATGCTTGGACCGGCTGTTGTCGCACTTGCCTATCCCCTCTATAATCAACGAGCCATTATTATAAAATATAAATATTCTATTTTATCAGGACTTTTCATAGGTATGATCACAGGCTTATTTACTATTTTTGTATTGTTAAAATGGATTGGTGTTAAAGCTAGCTGGATGCTGACGGCCTTACCTAAATCATTAACTACGCCTGTTGGTATGCAGGTAAGTGAGACAATTGGAGGTATTCCACCTTTAACAGCTGTTTTTGTCATGATTGCAGGGTTTGTAGGCGCTATTATCGGACCATTAGTCATTAAATATGGCAAAATCGACTCGGCGGTTAGTAGAGGTGTTGCAGTAGGTAGTGCCTCACATGGGGTAGGTCTTGTTAAATTAAGAGAATATGGGGAACAGGAATTATCAGTTGGTTCATTATCTATGGGCTTAACAGCTGTGATTGGGGCATTTTTTTGTCCTCTCTTTGTCTATTTATTTTTGTAAAGAGTTATTACTATTTTGTTGTCTAAAAAATTGAATTATTGACGTTTTATCGTGAATAAGCAAACAAGCTAGCTCTTCATGAAAGAGAGCTAGCTTGTTATGTTTAGAAAATCGGTTTCCGTTCTTTTATAACACGAATTGTTTTTAATGTGGTATCTTCTGGACCTTGTACTGGTAAACCAGCCTCGATATTCATTTGAATATAGTGAATATTTTCTTGGGTAATTATTTCCCCGGGAATAAAAATTGGAATTCCAGGAGGATATACCATAATAAATTCTGCACATATACAGTTATCTGCTTCTGCAAGTGGAACGACTTCTGTATCTGCATAAAAAGCATCACGTGGTGACATAGCAAGAGCTGGAATTTCTGGAACATTCACTAAAGCTTCTGTTATAGCCGCTTCAGAATCAAATGCTTTTGACATACGAGTTAATGCATTCACTAAAAGATTAATTTCTTTTTTCGTATCTCCTAATGTCACCAAACATAAAATATTATAAAGGTCAGATAGTTCCACTTCAATATTAGCGTTATGACGTAACCATTCTTCAGCTCTGTGGCCAGAAATACCTAAATCTTTTACACTAATAAGAAGTTTTAATGGATCCATATCATAGGTTGCAGAGGAGTGTAGTTTTTCCTTACCTGCACATTTTAAATGCGGGATCTGATTGATCCGTTTACGTGCATCCTTA